>JAGWVO010000260.1 GCA_018970845.1 Planctomycetota bacterium | reverse complement strand
CGGCGAATGCCGATATCCGCGCCGAGATCATCGGGGTGCTTGAGAAATCCCCCATCATCCAAAAAACCATGATCGGGCGAAGGACGCTCGAGTTGGTGAAAAGCCTGTCAAAGCCCGAGGGGGATGTCCTGGCTGGGGAAATCAGGAAGGAACTTGAAAAACGCAGGTCCCTTGAGGAAAGGAAGGACCTTCTGTCCAAGCAGGGTCAAAAGATTCCCCCCGAACTTCTCGAGGCCGTTAGAGACGCCGAGGTTGCCGTTTACACTCTCAGGTTCGAGCGCAGCCTCAGGGCCTATCTTGCCAGGTTGCAAGCTGGCCGCGCCAACCCGAACCAGCAACGCGAGAAGGCTGAATTGCTCACGGTGTTTGAAGGGGTTCTTGAAGATTTTGTGCTGCTTTTTGTCCAGCCGCGAAATGAACTCCTGAGGGAGCTTAAAAGGACTTGGCCGGCGCTTCCGATGATTTGCGTCGAGGGAACGGACCTCCAGCGCGCCCCGCTCGACAAGGCGCTGGATGCCGGAGTCCGATTTGCGTTGCTGAGCCGTCTGGATTTGATGAACGCCCGTGGCGAATTGGTGGATGCCTGGAGGCAAATTGCCGTGGCCGCCAATTCACTCATGGGTGCCGTGGATGTCCGGTACCATGGCGAAGCCTTGTCGCCCGTTGATGTCGCCCGCCCGTTGGCTTTTTCCGGCAGCCGGGCGCGTCACACCCTCGCGGTCAATGCAGAAGTTCCGTTGGTGCGCATTCTTGAAAGGAACGCGTACAGGGCGGCTTTGTTCAATTGGCAGAGGCAGCGACGGAACCTGATGGCTTTCGAGGACACGATCGCCTTGGCGGTTCGCAGGGAAATTCGCTCCCTAAGGGCCTTGGCCAGGAATTACGAGCTGCAAAAGCAGATCATTGAGCTGGCCTACCTGAACATCGACAACGCCCTTGAAACATTGTATGCTCCAGTTCCTGGAGTTCAGGGGGCCGGTAGCGACGGCAATCAGGCCGCACTGACCACCCAGTTGCTCAACACGCAGTCGAACAAAATTCAGGCGCAAAACAGCCTGTTCAACTTCTGGATCAATTATCAGCAACTCAGGATTCAGTTGTACCGCGACTTGGAACTGATGCCTCTTGACGGACAAGGAGTGTGGGTCGATGACATCGCCACATGCCAATGTTCCCCAACCATCGTCGGCGGAGCAGGCCCAGAACGGCCGAACGAGCGTCTTCCCAGCCCCAAGCCTGAGGGAAATGGCGCCGGGAACGGCGACTCGCCCCCTGCCGGCGGCCGGTAAGAAAAAGCCGGTGACGCGATGGTATCCATGGGCCATGGCCATCGGCCTTGGAGTCGCTCTCGTTGGCGCCGTGGTTTTTTTCATGCCGAAGCGATCGGCCGCTTCGCGTGCCGACCTCGTTCCCTACACGGTCAGGCGTGACACCCTTGTCGTTTCGATAACCGAGAGGGGCGCCTTGGAGGCCGCCGAGAACAAGGATGTCATCTGCCATGTCAAGGCAGGCAAGGGAAGCACCATCGCCACGACCATACGGGCTGTGCTCGTCGATGACGGCAGCCATGTCAAAACGGGTGACCAACTCATTCACCTCGATGACTCCGGCCTCATTGAACAACTCAAGGCGCAGAAAATCGTCCGCGACAAAGCCAAGAATGAGTGGAACAACGCTGTTCAGACTTTCGAGATCACCAAGAGCCAAAATGAAAAGGAAGTTGAAAGCGCCAAGGTGGCTGTTGAATTGGCGGAAATCGACTTGCGGAAATACAAGGAAGGCGACCTTCCCCAACTGTCGGCTGAAATCAAGGGGCGCGTTCTCGTCGCCGAATCCGACTTGGAGATTTGGAAGGATCGCGAGGTCTGGAATGACCGGATGGTCAGCAAGAATTACAGAACCGGCAACCAGGCGATGGCGGACCGTTTCAAGCAGCAGTCGGCGGAGCTGTCGCTCAAGAAAGTCCGTGAGGAATTGAGAGTTCTGGAGAATTTCACCGCTCCACGCACGATGAAGGAACTGGAAAGCAAGCTTATTGAAGCCAAGAGTGCCTTCCGCACCGCGCAAATCCAGGCGGAAGCGAAGAAGATTCAGGCGCTCGGAGACATGGAAACCAAGGAACTGGTCTTCAAGCAGGAACAAAGGCGATGCGACGACCTCGACGAGGAGATTCGCAACTGCCTCATCACGGCTCCGCAGGATGGCCTTGTGGTCTATTATGTGCCCGAACAATCCCGTTTCGGGTCCGGCTCGCAGCAATCGATCATCGCGCAGGGTGAACCGGTCCGCGAGGGCCAAAAACTAATGCGCATTCCCAACCTGAACCGGATGCTCGTGAATGTGCGCGTTCACGAGGCGATGCGCGCCAGGGTACGGGGCGATGTCTCGTTCGGCCTGAATGAATTCCATGCTCTTTCGGAACTGGCGCTTCGGAACCGTTTCGGCAGATTCGTCTTTGAAAGCGCCTTCAATCTTTCAAGGGACGAGCTGGTTGATTTTCATCCGATCCTGATCAAGGGAGGACTGCGCGCCGAGATCCGTATCGACGCCTTTCCCAACAAGGTGCTCAAGGGACATGTGCGGACCGTTGACGAGGTTCCCGCCGCGACCGACTTCTGGACTTCAGACATCACCGTTTACCGCACGATGGTGAGCATCGACGAGGCGCTCCAGGATTCGAAGGGCGAGGACATCAAGCTCAAGCCTGGCATGAAGGCGGCGGTGACGATCTACACCGAGGACAGGGCCGACAACGCGATCCTGATTCCGCTTCAGGCCGTTCAGGGTTCGGCAAGAGACGGCTTTTTCTGCCAGGTGCTGACTCCGGAAGGAACCGAAAAGCGTCCCATTGTTCCCGGGCTTAGCAACGACCGCATGGTTGAGGTTCGTGAAGGCCTGATCGAGGACGAACAGGTGCTTTTGACCGGCAAGGACCGCGGGCGGGTCGCCGAGCAAGGCGGGAGCGAAAAGGGAGGCAAGGGAAAAGGGAAGGGCGGATCGCCGTCAGGAGGAACGGAGGGGGGACCCCGTGGCGGACCTCCCGGTGGCAAGGGCAAGCCGGGATGATACCGGCAGGCATTTGACGGGTTGGGGGAGCGGCCACTTTGCCATGACGGAAGTCCTCAGGATCGAATCGCTGCACAAGCGATACTCCCATGACTCCTCCGAGGTGCACGCCCTCAAGGGGGTCAACCTTGTGGTTAAACAGGGTGAATTTGTTTCCCTGATGGGACCTTCCGGATCCGGGAAGTCGACACTGCTCAATGTTCTTGGTTGCCTCGACCGGCCCACCGAGGGAAGCTACCACCTGGGCGGAGAGGATGTTTCGCGCATGGGGGACGACCAGTTGTCGTCGATCCGATCGAGGTATCTGGGTTTCATATTCCAGCAATACAACCTCCTTCCCCAGTACACTGTCGTGGAGAACATCGAGATACCCTTGATTTATCAGGGGATCAGGCTGGATTCCGAAAGCCGCGCCCGCTGCGTCGGGCTTGCCGAACTGGTGGGCTTGGGCCATCGGCTGGACCACAGGCCCATGCAGCTTTCAGGCGGCCAGCAACAGCGCGTGGCGATCGCCCGGAGTTTGGTGAACCGCCCCCAACTCATCCTTGCCGACGAACCAACGGGAAATCTCGACACGAAAACAAGCCACGAGATCATGACACTGCTATCGAAACTCAACATGTCTGGGAAAACCATCGTGATGGTGACCCACGAGAATGACATCGCCAAATGGTCCAAGCGAATCGTCAGGATGCGTGACGGGGTCATCGAATCCGACGAGGACAACACTCCCGATCCGATCGATGAATCGGGTCCCGGATTGCCGATGCACCTGTTGGAGGAGGCGGCCTGACGGCTGACGGATCCGATGGATGCGTTCTCGGTGGCGCTGGTTTCGGGGTTGGCCTGCCTGGCTGTTTTCCTGGCGACGACCGACAAGGGAAGAAGGGGCCTTGAACTGGCCCTTAGGAGCCTGTGGCTTCACAAGCTGAGAAGTTTCCTCAGCATGCTCGGAATCATCATCGGAACCTCGGCGGTCATCATCCTGATGGCGTTTGGGGAAGGCAGCGAGCGGGATGTCCTTGAGGACATCAAAAGACTTGGCACCACCAACATCATCATCCGTTCGGTCAAGCCTCCCGATGATTCCAACACCAACCGTCGGCAGATGGTCGCAACCTACGGCCTGACCTACTCGGACCTGGAAGTTCTGGCCACGATTCCCTCGATCACCCGGCTGGTTCCGATGCGGGTATTCCCCCAGGAAACGAGGAGGTCCGCCAGGTCGCACAACAGCCGGGTTGTCGCCACGGTCCCGCAGTATGCCGAGGTGAACGACCTGACCCTTGTGCAGGGGCGGTTTCTCGTACCGGATGACGATGAGCGGATGAACAATGTCTGCGTCCTGGGGCAGGAAACCGCCAAGTCTCTTTTCCCGTTCGAGGAGCCTTTGGGTAGTTCGGTCAAGCTTGGTGAATTCGTCTATGTCGTCGTGGGAATCCTTGCCGAGCGAATGCCGACCGGAGGCACGGGTGGAAGCCAGGCGGCCGAGGATTTCAACCAGGACATTTACATTCCCCTCCAGACGGCCAGGGGAAGGTTTGGTGAGCGTATCCAGATTCGCAGCGCCGGCAGCCGAAGCGCCGAGAAGGTCGACATGCACCAAATCACCGTTACCGTCGAGGATATTGACAAGGTCAGGCCGACGGGTGAGATCATCCGTTCCATCCTTGGCGACACGGATCGGCATCCCAGGCAGGATTGGGCGCTCACGGTTCCGCTTGACAGGCTTGAACTGGTCGAGCGCACGAAAGCCAACATCCGGCAAAGCCTTGGCATCTATGCCTCGATTTCGCTTTTGGTGGGTGGCATCGGAATCATGAATGTGATGCTGGCCACCGTAACGGAGCGCACAAGGGAAGTGGGAATACGGAGGGCCTTGGGCGCCAAGCGCTCCGACATCACCTTCCAGTTCCTGATCGAGACGATGGTGCAGACTGGGATCGGCGGATTGCTGGGAGTGGCCTTTGGAGTGGCCTACGTGTTCGCGCACGCCGCGCTGAAAACCCTGCCCATGGCCGCCATGCTGTTCCAGGATGGAAGCCCGTCACCGATTCTGCATGTGCCCAGCATCACATGGTCGCTGTCGACCGCCGTCGGCGTGGGTGTCATTTTTGGAATCTACCCCGCCTTGCGCGCCGCCTACATGGATCCGATCGAAGCTCTCCGGCATGTCTGAGAAGCCGGTCCGAGAAAAATTTTGGGGCCAAGTGAGGCGATTTAGACCTGTTCGCGCCATGGTACTCGGTTCAGGAATGTCCCGGGCCACGGATCACCTGCGCGAGCACATGACGGTCTCTTGGGCCGATTGGCCGGGTATCGGCGAGGTACCCGGGGTGAGCGGCCACGGTGGCAGCATCAGTATCAAAACGGCCTCCGATGGTTGGGCGTGCCTGGTGGTGGGCGGTCGGTTGCACCGTTACGAGGGG
>JAGWVO010000259.1 GCA_018970845.1 Planctomycetota bacterium | reverse complement strand
CGACATCGACCGGCAGTGGTTGGCCCACAAGTTATGCCCGATCCGGAACAACCAAGCCCGGAATTGGGTCCCCTCCTGAAAAAGCTCGATCTTGGTGAAGGCCCGCATGAAGGCATCTTGCGCCAGGTCCTCGGCAACCTCGTGCTTGCCACACAGCCGCCAAAGCCATCGGAAAAGCGGTTCGTAATGCCTTGAGGCAAGGATTCCCCACGCCGCGGCGTTGCCGTTGCGCGCCATGGTTGCCAAGGCCGAGTCGGTGGCGGCGTGTTCGCCAATCGGTTTGGGCGTGCCGTTGTTCATGCGTCGCCTTTCACGCGTGCTACCCAGTTTCACTACACCGCCGCATGGTCTTTCGTTGGCTAAATTTTACCTTGCAGGTGGCAAAAAAAATCACCCGAAATCACAAACAGCGCATGGCCAACGACATAGGAACCAAAAGGTGGAAAGGGGTGGCACGGTTTCCGGACTGTTCCTAGGATTCGTCCATCCCAAAGAGCGAGGTCCCCCTCATGGTCCCGAAACGCGGCGCGATCCCCCAGGTCCTGCGTTATTTCATCAGGCTTCGTCGGCCGGGCCCCTGCCAGAGCCGCGAGGACTGGACCCGACGGAACGCCCGCGAAATCGCCCACTTCGCCCGAAAGGTTTCAGCGCGCTACAACGAAACAACCCTGCTGCGCGTGGCGGCCTCGGCAAATCCCCAGGCCCGTGAAGCGGCCGTGTTCGCCTTGGGCCTCACAGGCTCATGGAACTGCAACGGCGAGTTGGCCGGAATGCTTCAGGATGAGGAAGGCTCGGTGCGCCGCGCGGTGGCGGAAGCCCTCTGGAGAGTGTGGTTCCGCGGCCGGTTGCCCGAGGACGCGGCGCTTTTGCGGGAGGCCTTGGATTTGGAAACCAGGGGCATGGTGCTTGAGGCGCTCAACCAGCTGGTGCGTAGGCGGCCGGACTTCGCCGAGGCTTGGAACCAACGGGCCATCATCCACTTCCAAGGCCGGGACTTCGCGGCGTCGGCGCGTGACTGTGAACGGGTACTGGCACTCAATCCGCACCATTTCGGCGCCCAGGCCGGGCTTGCCCAGTCGTTGATGCGGCTGGGGCGAAGCACGGCGGCGCTATGGGCTTTTCGCAAGGCCGAGGGACTCAATCCTCATATGGCCGGGGTGTCATCCACGATCCGTTTGCTGGAGAAGGCCCTGGGCGACGACAGCGCCGCCGCTTGAGGCCCTCCACTTTCAACCCGTCTGGATCAGCGCCCGATCGAGGGCGCGTCGAAGCGGAACAGGTGTTCCTCGCCCCGAATGATCATCACCTTGCCCGCCAAGGCCGGTGACGCGAGCGACCTTTCCCCCAACTTCGCGGTGGCCACCTTCTCGAACTTGGCGGCGTCGCGGACCACCGTGATGTCACCCTCCTCGGAAGCCAGCAGGATTTGTCCGCCCGTGGCAAGCACGGGCGAGGCGGAGTAGTGGCCGGCAAGCCGTTCCTGCCAGGCGGGCGTGCCGGTTTTCGGATCCAGCCGCGACATGACGCCCGCATCGCTCACCACATAAAGGGCCTCGCCGGTCAGCAGCGGCGACGGGGTGTGCGGGGCGTTCTTGTCCAGTTTCCAGGCCAGGTGGCTCGGGGTGATGTCACCAGCGCCGCCCAGTCGCACCGCCAGGAGCGCCGCCTTGTCGTAGCTGGTGCTCAGGAACACGAGGCCATCCCCGGTGACCGGCCGCGGAATCACGGAGTAGCCGGTGTACTTGAGTCTCCAGATTTCACGTCCGGTCGACGCTTCAAGCCCCTGCACGATGTCGCTTCCCGGGCAAACCATCACCTTCTTGCCGCCATCCTCGACCGCCAGCGGGGTGCAGAAGGAGAAAGGCTTTCCGGGGGAGGCGTCGCGACGGGTCCGCCAGGCGACCTTTCCCGTCGACGCGTCCAGCGCCACCACTTCCTGGAGGTCGGTCGCGTCGCAGGAGAAGACCAGTTTTCCGTCCACCAGCGCGGGGCTGCCCCCGTTTCCGTGAACAGGCTTGGCATAAAGACCGGGGGTTTTCCACAGCACCTTGCCGGCCGTGTCGAGGGCCGCCGTTCCCATGTGGCCGAAATGCACGAAGACCTTGTCGCCATCGATGATGGGTGTGGGGCTGGCATGGCTGTTCTTGCCGTGGATTTTCGGGGCCGATGTCATGTCCTGCTGGAAGACGGGCGTGCGCCAAGCCTCCTTGCAGCCGTCGAGGTGGTAGGCCAGCACGGTGAGGGCCAGTTGCTTCTTGTCCTCCGAGGGGATCGCGCTCGTGAGGAATATCAGCCCGTTCGAAATGACGGGAGACGACCAGCCTTTTCCGGGAACCGGAACCTTGTAGGTGGGTGTTGGAAGGGTGGAACCGGCCAGGGGTATCGCCGCGGTGGCGTGGCCTTGGCCGCCCGGCCCGCGGAATTGCGGCCAGTTGGCGTCAGCGGCCCGGGCTCCCGTGGCCATTCCAAGGGCCAGGGCTGCCATCAGCATTCGGTTCATCGGGTGCTCCTGTTTCGGGGTTGAGAACGGTTGTGCCGGCAAATCCGTGCGTGCCGGCGGGGCAAAGCCAACCAGTTGGGGTGGACCCATCAATCGTGGCATGACTTCCCGTTGTGCTCAAGATGCTCATTGCTGTCCCGGGGTTTGGCGGTTTCCGCTTGCCTTTTCCGATCCCGGCGGCCGCGCTTGTGTCGAACGAGAAAGGAGAGTCTCGCGGGGTCGCCTCGCGGGGTCATGGCCGGACGGCAGCGGGGGCCTTGGTTTTCGAAATGCAACCTTGAGATTGGCAACCTGATGTCGAAAAGGAGATCAAGGATGAAACACGCACGGAAGCGTCACCTTGTGGCCTGCATGCTCGTCTGGTTGGCCCAGTGGGAAATGGCCTTAGGCCAGGTGCCTGTCGCGGGCACCCCCGGGACTCCCCCCATTGCCACCCTTGGCGCCCCGCGCATCGTGGCTGTTTCGGGTCCGGCCCCCGTTGCCACCCCGCCCGCTCGACCGGTCGAGCCCCGCCGTTTCGACCAATCGATCATTCCCGCGGGTGTGACCATGGCCTCGGGTCCGCTGCTGACGCAGCAGCAACCTGTCGGGGTCGTGGCCCAGCCGGGAGCGGCCATTGCCACCACTTTTGTTGCCGACCAAACGGTCCGCACACCGTCGGCCGGTGTGGCACCCGCGCCGCTGCCGCTTCCCCGCCCCGTTCCCATGGCGATGCCCCAACCGGCCTCGGCGCTGCCGCAGGTGATCCAGCCGGCCCCCATGGTCACCCAACCCATGCCGATGGGTCCGGGAAACATCGTGGTCATGCCCCAGCCGGGCACCATCGTCACGCAACCGGGCATCGTGACGGGCCCCGCCGTGCCGGGCGCGACCCGCGTCATCACCCCCGGAGCGGGCGGAACGGTCATCGAGACCCTGCCGGGCGAAGTCATCGTTGACGGTGGTGATGAACTCGGTCTTGGCGGAACCTGGCTGCAAAGGCTTCGCGCCCGGGCCCTCCGAGGCACCGCCTTCCAGAACGAGGAAATGATCGACCCTGACAAGCCCCACCTCAACAGGTATCGGATTTACGCCTCCTTCGAGTACCTCTCCTGGGCGCTGACCGGCAACCAGACTCCGGCCCTCGTGACTTCCAGTTCGAATCTCGCGGCCTCACCCCCGGGCGCGCTCTATCAGCCCGGAACGAATGTGCTTTACGGCGGCGACAACGGCGACCTCGCCACGGGAATGACCAACGGCGGCCGGGTGAAGGTCGGCTACTGGTGGAACCGCGCCCAGGATTTCGCCACGGAATTCACCTTCTTCGGCATGGGCAACAACGACACCTCGGCCTCCTTCCAGTCGTTTGGAAACACCGCCACGCCCAATCCCGTGCTGGGCCGGCCGTTCGTCAACGCGCTCAACAACCGGCAGGCGGTTGAATTCGTCGGCGTGCCCGCTTCCGCCAACCAGGGCTTCGGGCTGGGCGGCACCGTCACCGTGAGTGACCAGACCCAGTTCTATGGCGGCGACCTCAACGCCCGCTTCGGCATCCGCCGAGGGCCGTACTGGACCATCGACGCGCTCGCCGGCGTGCGAAACCTCAACCTCAACGACACGCTCTCCATCAACGAGACGCTTTACGGCACCAGTGGACAGGGAGACTCCTACATCGTCAACGATTCCTTCAGCACCCAGAACACCTTCTGGGGCGGCCAGCTGGGCGTGATGCTCGGGTTCAATTACAAGCGGTGGGCCTTCGACACCACCGTGAAGGTCGCCCTTGGCCAGACCAATGTGAACGCCGACATCTCCGGCAACACACAGATCAACTCGCCAGGCGTCTCCAACAACTACCAGGGCGGCCTGCTGGCCCAGCGATCCAACATCGGCAACTACAGCGACAACCACTTCTCGGTGGTTCCCGAACTCGGCTTCACCGTGGGCTACTACCTGACGCCGCGCATGAAGGTGTTCGCTGGTTACAATATCCTGTATTGGTCGAATGTCGCCCGTTCCGGCGGCCTCATCGACACGGTTGTCAACCCCAACCTCGTGCCCCCGGGAACCTCGGGCACCGCCTTGCCGGCCCGGCCCGCGCAGCAGATCCAGTTCACCGACCTTTGGGCCCAGGGCGTCAATGTGGGCCTCGAGATTCGCTACTGAGCAGCATTGGAAACGCCCCCGGGCGGGAAGGTTCGGGGGTGGGCACCGGGAACCCACGGAGGGGTTTGTCTCATGGCCATGTTCCGCGCATCCCAACGCACGAGCTATTCCAGGCCTGGAATCGAGTTCCTTGAATCCAGGGCGGTGCCGGCCGCCTCGCTCGCCATCTCCGGCCTGGTGTATGAGGACCTCAACGCCAACGGCCTTCGCGACTCGGGTGAAACAGGCATCTCCGGTTCCCCCCTCCAACTGGTCACCCGCCAGGGGGTGATCGTCGGCACCGCCACCACCGATGAATCGGGCAGGTTTGTCTTTGATCGCGACTCCCGCGTGGCGGGAAACAGTTCGGTCATCTCGTTCTCGGGGTCGTTCAACCTGATTTCCTCTTCTCCCGACGAGGTGGTGGCACTGCCGCGCTTCGATCCGGCCCTGGGAACACTCAAGGGCATCGAGATCGAGGTGAACGCCCAAGTCGATGTCGTGGCCAGCCTGGAGAATCTGAGCCGATCGGCTACGGTGCTGCGCGTCACGCAGGAGAATTCCATCCGGGTGACCGGCCCCGGCGAAGCCATCATTGCCGACGCGCCACCCCAGGCCTTCACTGCAGCGCTCGGGCCACACGACGGCGCCGTTGATTTTTCGGGTTCCAGCGGCATTCGATTTCCCAAGCGCTCCTCGAGCGTCTCAAAGGTTGTTTCCCTGCCCGAGGCATCGGAAGTTCCTGCCGAAACCGTCACCACCGCGACCGGCGATCCGGGCACGGCGGATTCCGGCCCTACCGACCCGGCGCCTTCCGAGCCTTCGGGTTCACCGCCCGAGTTCCAGAGCTACATCGGCAACGGGTCGGTCGCGTTC
>JAGWVO010000258.1 GCA_018970845.1 Planctomycetota bacterium | reverse complement strand
GTTTGTTCTCAGGATGGCGATTGCCTTGCCAGATATCTGGTTCGCATGGAGGAAATGCTCGAGAGCCACAAAATCATTTCTTGGGCTATCGAAAACCTTCCTTCCGGTCCCGTGAACTCCAATGTCGAAGATAGGATGGTTCTTCCCAATCAGCTTTCTGTTTACCGGAGCATTGAGGGCCTGATCCATCATTTTGAACTCAACATGACCAACAGGAAGTGGCAACCGCCAGTCAATGAGGTCTACGCCTCGACCGAGTCTCCCAACGGTGAGCTGGGTTTTTACATCGTTTCCAATGGCGCCCCGGAGGCATGGCGGGCCCGAACCCGACCGCCCTCCTTTATTCATTTCTCGTTGTTCCCGCACCTTGCCGAGGGGCACACGGTTTCCGATGTGGCTGCCATTCTCGGGAGCTTGAATATTATTGCGGCGGAGTTGGATCGATGAGCCACCCTGATACGCATGTCCGCAACCGCGACTTGCCACCGATTCCGGGGCCCCTTCCTGTTGAGATTAGGGAACGAATCTTTTCTTTGCTCCGACGGTATCCCAGCAAGCAGGCCGTGACCCTTCCCGCCCTTCACCTCGTGCAGGACAAGCTCAGATGTGTTCCGCGGTGGGCGGTCGAGGAAATCGCCGACATATTGGACCTCTCGCCCGCGGAGGTTCATGACACGATGAGCTTTTATGGTTTTTTCAGGGATGAATCAGACAGGCTTGGAGCTCGCAGGCTTTGGGTGTGCAGAAGTCTTGCGTGCGCACTCAGGGGCGCCGACAGCCTGCTTGAGAAAGCCTCGGAATTTCTAGGAGTGCCTGTCGGGGGAACAACTTCCGACGGCACAGTGACGCTTGAACTGGCAGAATGCCTGGGCGCCTGCGAGGGTGCCCCCGCCTGCATGATCGACGATGAGCATGTGCACGATATTTCCGATGAGTCCCGGATGCGCGAACTGGTCCATCGGCTGCGCAACGCGCCCGCTGGACCTGCGTCGGGCCAATGAGGAAAGCTGGCACAAGGGAGCGGTCCGATGGCGACTTATGAACCTGTCCTGCTTCGTAGGATCGGACGACCCGAATGCCAAGGCATTGAAGGGTACAGGGCTGACGGTGGCTATAAGACCCTTGAAAGAGTGTTGAAGGAGCTCACAAGCGAACAGGTCACCAATCAGGTGAAGGATTCAGGCCTCCGGGGAAGGGGCGGCGCCGGATTTCCCACCGGGCTCAAATGGACATTCCTGCCAAAGGGACATCCCGGGCCGATTTATCTTTGCGTGAATTGTGACGAGAGCGAACCCTGCACATTCAACAATCGCGTGCTTGTGGAAAAGGATCCCCATCAGGTTCTTGAAGGAATCATCCTTGCTTCTTACGCGATACGTGCCACGACGGCTTACTTCTACATCCGCTATGAATACGGCCACGGCATGAGGCAGATGCAAAAGGCCATCGACGAGGCTTATTCCGCAGGTTTGCTGGGCAAGAATATCCTTGGGACCACGTTTTCATTGGATGTTTTTGTCCATCGTGGCGCCGCGGCCTACATTTGCGGTGAGGAAACCGGCCTGATTGAATCGCTTGAGGGGAAAAGGGCCTGGCCAAGGATCAAACCGCCATTCCCTGCCATTGAAGGGGCTTTCCGCAAGCCCACAATCGTCAACAATCCGGAAACATTGGCGAATGTCGTTCACATCATGGAACGGGGCGTTGATTGGTTCAAGTCGATCGGGGTGCCTCCCGATCCCAAGAATCCCCGCGACGCGGGAAGTTATGGGCCCAAGCTTTACTGCATCAGCGGCCATGTGAACAAACCGGGGATCGTGGAACTTCCGATGGGGGTGACCCTTCGAGAACTTGTGGAAAAACATGGCGGGGGCGTTTGGAAAGGTCGAAAAGCCAAAGGCGCCATTCCCGGTGGAAACAGCATGGGCATCATTCCCGAGTCGGAATTCGATATCCCGCTCGATTTCAACGGCCCGGGAACCGTGAAGGCGCTTGGCCTTGGCACAGCGGCCGTCACGATATTCGATGATCAGACCAGCATTGTCGATGTCCTTCATAACCTCTGCCGGTTCTTCGCCCATGAAAGCTGCGGCCAATGCACCCCTTGTCGGGAGGGCACTGGTTGGATGCTCAAGATCGTCGAGAGAATCCGACGCGGGCAGGGTCGAAGGGAAGACCTTGATATCCTCGAGGAAGTTGCCGACAGGATCGGCATCATGCCGGGCACAACCATTTGCGGCCTAGCGGACGGCGCGGGTTGGCCCGTGAAAACAGCCATACGCAAATTCCGCCCCGAATTTGAAAGCTACCTTAAGACTGGTCCCCGGCAGGGAGTCCGGCTTCAGATGGCGCAGGCGCACTAGGATCGCGAGGACCAACTTTATGGCCACCGTGCTGGTCAACGATATTTCGGTTGACATTGGCGACGAAAAGCTGAACTGCGTCCAAGCGGCCCAGCGAGCAGGCGTGACGATCCCGCATTATTGCTGGCATCCCGCGCTTTCCGTCGTGGCGTCGTGCCGAATGTGCCTTGTGATGGTCGGAGAGAAAAAAACCGACGGATCGATCGCGATGCAGCCCAAGGTGGTTCCCGGATGCCAAACGCCTGTCAAGGATGGCACGGTGATCCAGACCATGGATCCCAGGGCGACGACCGCCCAAAAGGCCACGCTGGAAAACCTCCTTCTCAATCATCCCCTCGATTGCCCTGTTTGCGACAAGGCCGGGGAGTGCCTGCTTCAGGACTACAGCTTCAAATTCGGCAACGCCTCGAGCCGGATGGTTGACGAAAAGAACACGCCTCCCAACAAGCCTGACATCGGTCCGAATGTCAGCCTCTTCACCGACCGCTGCATCATGTGCAGCCGCTGCGTCCGCTTCACCCGTGAAGTGGCGGGAACCGCCGAGCTTCATGTGGTCCAAAGAGGAAATCATTCCGAAATTGATGTTTTTCCCGGACATCCTCTTGACAACAAGCTCGCGACCAATGTCGTCGACCTCTGTCCTGTGGGGGCCCTTGCCAGCAAGGATTTTCTTTACAAACAACGCGTGTGGAATCTCAAGACGGTCAATTCCGTCTGCACTGGATGCTCCACCGGTTGCAGCATCCATTTGGACACGAACAAGGATGTCGTCTACAGGTTGAGGCCTAGGTTCAATCCCAGGGCCCAAGGGCACTTCATGTGCGATGAGGGCAGGCTCGGATACCAACAGGTCAACAGTTCCCAGCGCTTCAGGAAACCTCTCGAGCGCAGGGAATCTGGAACCAAGCCGATCGAATGGTCCGCCGCGGTGGCCAGCGTTGATCGCGCCTTTCGGGAGGTTGCCGGTGTTGATGCTGGCAACGCATGGTTTGTTCTCTCCCCGTTTCTAACGCTTGAAGAGGCGTGGCTTCTTGCCTCCTACGCCAGGTCGGTATCACCATTTGTCAGGATTGTGTCCGGCCCCGTTACCCGCGTCGGTGATGATGACACTTATCCCAAAGACCGAAAGGGCAGGCCCGCGGCTAACGTCAAATTCACCATTCGGGCTGAAAAATGCCCAAACCGCAGGGGTGTGGAAGCCATCGTATCCCACTTCCAAAAAACGGTTGTATCGTTCAACGATCTATTGCAGGCGTGCGACGCGGGCAGCGCCCGTTTCGTTTATGTCACAGGCGGGTATTCTTCGGCCCATCCTGGCTTTCGGGTTGAAGATGCCGACAAGCTTGCCAAGGCGCCTCATCTAGTCGTCCATGACTTGATGCCATCCGCACTCACGGATCGCGCCAATCTTGTGATTCCCTCCGCCGCCTTTTCTGAAAAGGAAGGCACCTATGTGAATCACGCAGGGCTGGCCCAGTCCACAGTTGCCGGTTGCGTTCCGTTGCGAGGCATGCGGACCGATGGGCAGGTATTCCTCGACCTTCTCGGCCGGAAAGGCCTTGTTCGAGCTGAGGAAATCCGCAAGGAAATCGGAAAGACTGTCAGCGCTCTCGCGGCACTGGCCCAAGGTTCCACTGGTGAGTTCGGCGTGTTTACCGGCAGCGGATCATAGGCGTCATGGAAATCCCTCATGCTTTTTGACCTGATTCCCTTCAGTTTCCTGGTCACCATCGTGACGATTGGCATCGTCTTTGGTGCCGTTCTAACGGCTGTTGGTTATTCAACTTTGCTTGAAAGAAAGGTGTCGGCATGGGTTCAAGACCGCGTCGGCCCCAACAGGACCGGGTTTGACCTGGGGCAACCATGGTTGTCATTTCTCAAGGGTTTTTTTGGTTTGGGCCAACCGTTGGCTGATGGAGTGAAATTTCTTCTCAAGGAGGATGTCATTCCCGGCCATGTCGACAGGGTGTTCTATTTCCTTGCCCCTATGGTAGCCGTTGGAACAGCATTGCTTGCGTTGGCCGTTGTCAGCTTTGGCGACACCCCGGTAACACCTGTTCTCCATTCATCAACAGATGGCGGGTTAAAAGCCCAGCGATTGTTTCCCGCTACCAAAACTGAACTGGCCGCCATGAAGAATGGCACCAACATTCAGGAGGTGCGTGACGGCGCCAAATCCTACGAGAGCCTCACCACTTTCAAGTTCGCGATAGCTCCCAATGTCGACATCGGATTTCTTTTTGTTTTCGCCGTGGGTGGGCTGGCTGTTTACGGCATCGTGCTGGGAGGTTGGTCGAGCAACAACAAATACAGCCTCCTTGGTTCACTGAGGTCGAGCGCCCAAGTCATCAGTTACGAGATACCCATGGGGTTGTCTGTGCTTGGTGTGCTCGTCATGGTCGGATCGTTGAACCTCGAGCGCATCGTCGATTGGCAGGTCCGGCATGGTTGGTTGGTGGCTTATCAACCGCTGGCATGCCTCCTTTTCTTGATTTCAATATTCGCCGAATGCAACCGGCTGCCTTTCGACCTTCCGGAGTGCGAGCAGGAATTGGTTGGGGGATACCACACCGAATACAGCTCAATGAAGTTCGCCCTGTTCTTTCTTGGCGAATATACCCACATGATCACCACAAGCTTCCTCATGGCCGCGTTGTTCCTTGGCGGTTGGAGCCTGCCCTTTGCCACAGATTTTCTCAAGGCGGCTCCGGAAGGTTTCCCGGATTTGGCCTATCTCATTTCCTGCGCTGTGAAGGCCGCGGTTTTTTGCGGCAAAATGGGGTTCATCATCGGCCTTTTCATGCTTGTGCGTTGGACAATCCTGAGGTTCAAGTTCAACCAGCTCATGAGTCTGGCCTGGAAGGCCATGATGCCTTTAGGGGTCTTGTCGCTGGTGGGGGTCGCCGCGTCACGCCAGTTCATTGAGCCGGATTCCGCCCGGCTTATCTTTCAGTTGTTCTGGTCGTTTGGAAGCCTTCTCCTCGTGGGAGTTGCCAGCCTGATGCTGCCGGGCGAGCCCCAGCGCGTTCCCGTCAACCTTCTCCGGGGACGGGCTCCATCGGCCAGCAGTTCTCCGGAACTTTCGGCCAAGGCCTGGTGAGAAACCCCAATCAGGAGACCGTCATGCCAGCCATTGCGGAAAAAAGTGTCAGGTGGGTCAAGCACCCGAAGTTGAGTCT
>JAGWVO010000257.1 GCA_018970845.1 Planctomycetota bacterium | reverse complement strand
GCAATGATAGCATCGAATGCTTTGATAATTGTCGATTTTTAAAGGGTGCGACCGGTTTACGAAGCCCGCAGCCATCCCTTGGGACGGGAATCGAATTCTCGGGCCAGAACAAGAGCGGCCTGCTTGTAGCCTGTGGCGACCGAGAAGTCGGTGGCGCGACCATAGGACTTCGAACCAATGGTGTACCAACGGGGTTCGATTGCCGGGGGACCGGGTGAAATCCCGGCTTCGGCTGGAAGCCCGGTGGGAGGCAGGTCGAGCACGGGATCCATGGGGAGACGGAGTTCGCGGCTGAACTGGCGCGACGGTTGGTAGCCGCAGAGGGAAACCACCCTGTCTGCCTCGAATACGCGTGACTCGCCGCCACGAACCGCCGAGACCAGCAACCCTTGGTTGTTCTGGCCCGGGCGTATCGACTCAATCCAGGAACCGCCATGGCACTCGATGTTGCCGGTTCCGCGCGCGGCGATGTGGTTGGCGGCGGCGGCGATGGCGTCACGGCCCGAAAGAGGGTCGCGCAGCCGCCTCTTGACCGGCATCGCCTCGTCGCGCCTGAAAAGCCAAGTCACCCAGGTCGCCTGCTCCTCCCTCGCCAGCTCGGCAAGGAGAAGGACGGCGGTTGCTGCCGAAACCCCGGCCCCGACCACCACGATCGACTTACCGGCATATTTGGATCGATCAGCGCCCAAAATATCTTCGATGATGTAGCAGATCCGGTCCCTGCATGCCGCCTCACCGGGCGCTGATATGCCTCCACGGCCCATCGGCCTTGGCTGCGCATGGACACCGGTGCAGTCGATCACCGCGGGCACCTCAATCGCGGATTCTCCCGACGACTCGCGCAAGTGAAGCACAAAATTGCCGCTCCTGTCGTCATCCTCCCGCAGGACATCGTTTCTTGCCGCGCCGATGACATCCACGCCTGTGCGAAGCTTGCCCGACAAGGCCGGCGTTTCCGATAGTGGAAAAAGGTAGCCATCAACCCATGATTTTCCCGTCGCCGGTGAATCCATGGACGGGAGCCATTCGGTAAGGTTGGCTGATTGAAGGGCTTCCATCCCAGCCTTCGACACAAGCGACCCGAACGGGCCATGAGTCGCCAGATGCCCCCACATGAGAAGGTGTTGCCCGGGGTTCCCGCGCTCAAGCCAGACAAAGTTCACTTTTCTGGAAGCGCACAACAGGGCCGCTTCAAAACCAACGGGTCCGGCGCCAATGATCGCGATTCTGGGATTGTCGCTCATTCATGGGCATCCCGGAGAAGAGCTGACATCAGTCAGCCTGATAAAGAATTTCTCCTTTACCCAAGCTGACCATGTCGCCACAAGATCGAACAAATTGCCCTCTCAGTTTCTCCGCGCCTGAAAAGCCATGCGACTCGAGATGCCTGCCCAACACCTTGAGGAAGGTTGGGGAAACTGTGCCACAAACATGAAAAGTGGGCAGAAGTTCGGGAGTGGGCCCCAGGGTAACGATGGTGGCTCGTCGCATGGCCGCGCCGGCACGCGCGCCAACACGGCCGCCAACCACAATTGTGCCGGCGGCGGCATTCACGCCGCAGAAATCACCAACCCGGCCCGAAACCGCGATGATTCCCCTTCGAAGCGAGGCACCGACCTCGTCACCGGCATCGCCATCCACCAGGATCATGCCGCCCTTCATTCCATGAACCGATCCCCTGTAGGCGGCACCGGCCAGATTTCCGGCGCTCCCGCCAATCCTGATCAGTCCACCGCTCATCTCGGCACCCGCCCAGTCTCCGGCATCGCCTTCAACGATGAGTTCACCGCCAGTCATCCTCGCCCCGGCGTGCATTCCGGCGTTTCCTGCGATGAGGAGACAGCCCGAGGCCATCCCTGAGCCGAGCATTTTCACCCGGGAGCAATCACCCTCCACCCGCACCCTTCCATCCGAACCATCCCCGGTGATCTGGAAATGTTCGGCCAATTCCGTTTGGCGGTTTCCATGCCAGACCTTGAGCCTTCCGATGTCGGCGATGGCCATCGACATGAGCCGATCCGGGCAAACGCATTCGGCCTCGAGGGGCACCGGGTCCCGATGTCGGAGGGCAAGCGTCAGCACCGCGCGACTCCGTGCACGGAATCAACACCGGCGATTCGCCGCAGGTGCAGGTGGTGCGGTCCGAGTTTGCCGCCGTAATTCCCTGCGCTCACCTTCAACACCGATCGGCAATCCATGGCGGCCTTGATTCCTCGCCTGGTCGATTCCTCAAGTGATGCCAAGTCGAGTCCATCCGCGACAAGTTCGTATACCACCGCGGTTCCCGGGGGAAGTTTCGTGGAAACCTGGGATCCAAGCGTCGGGCAGTACTCGGTGTTGGTGCTGGCCTTGAGGCCCTTGTATCGGCTTCCCACCTTGCTTCCCGCGCGGACAATGCCATGGGGAAACGGGAGGATGACGCCGGGAACGCCCCGCATGGCTTCGGCGCATGCCTCCGCCGCGTCGAGACCTCCTGCGGCATCGCGGCACATGAGTATCAGGTTCCCGCCGGCGACGCCCTTGGTCGTTCCGAACGATTCCTCAACGAGAAATTCTCCGTCCATCACGGGAATTCTCCAAAACCTTTGGTTTCCAATTTTTTTGCTGGCTTGCCAGCCATCCCCAAAGAACCGAAGCTGGGCGCCAACCTTGAGGGCCTTGTCCGGATCCACAGGAAGGCCGTTGTAGCAGGCGGTTGTCGGGCAAGTCAGAATTGATTGGCCGATCCGGCTGACCAAGGCCTTTTCCAGCGCGGGCCTTGAAAAACCGAAAAACAAAAGGCCGAATCCAGGCCTTCCGTCGGGAGTCAGGTGCGGTTCAAGTTCGCAGTCGATACCCGCCTCGGCATCACAGCCGATGATGCTCGAGGCGTTGCCGGTGGCAGCGCGCGCCGCCGAAATCGCCAATCTGGGATGATCGGCGGTCACGATGACTTTGGCCGCCGTCAGCGGAAACGCTTCGGCAAAGGTGTCGTCCAGTACGGGAAACGCATCGACGGGGTTCATGCGCCGTGCCCCGCGTTGCCCGTCACACTCAGGCCAGTGGAGTCCGACCTGGCATCGCCACGGGGGGCGTGGGAAGCGGGTTGGCGTTGAGGTCGAGAACCTTGGGGGCCAACACCTCGGTGGATTCTGACGCCTGATTCCAAGTCACGCGCTTGCCCGTGTAGGTCGCCATGCGGCCGAGGATCGCCACGAGAGTGCTGCGGGTCATCCATTCCCCGTCGTTGATTGGCTCTCCCTTTCGGATGCTGGCGAAAAGCTCGTTATGCTCGCTCTGGTACATGTCGATTTCCTTGCCGTCGCGCTTGTAGGTCCACTGGGTGGCACCGGTGATTTGGTGCCGCATCACGTTGCAGCGGCCCTTGCTGCCTTGGAAGTAATCGTTCACATCGTTGTAACAACCGGCCTGCTGGCGGCAGAAACTGAAAATCTTGGCCCCTTCCTTGAACTCGTAAACCACGGCATGGTGGTCGTAGATGTGTCCGAAGTCGGAACCTGTCCGAACCTGGCGGCCGCCAAGGCCATAGGCGGCCACGGGAGCCTCGTCCTTCATCGCCCAGATGCACTTGTCGAGGCTGTGGATATGCTGCTCGACATTGTGGTCGCCGGAAAGCCAGGCGTAGTAGTACCAGTTGCGAAGCTGGTACTCCATGTCGGTCCATTCCGGCTCGCGCTTTCGCATCCATAGGCTGCCGGTGATGTAGTTGGTGTGCAGGGTGTGAATCTCACCCAAGGCGCCGTCATGAATCTGCTTCATGGTTTCCCGCTTGGGCTTGTCGTACCGCCAGCAAAGCCCGGACACCACCGCCAGTTTCTTCTCCTTGGCCTTCTTGCAGGCCTCCAAGACCGTCTTGCAACCGGGAGCGTCGACGGCCACGGGCTTTTCCGCGAACACATGCTTTCCGGCCTCGATGGCCGCCGCGATGTGCGCGGGACGAAATCCGGGGGGGGACGCCAGGAGAACAACATCGACCCCGGCGCCAATCACCTTCTTGTAGGCGTCAAATCCGGTGAAAATTCGGTCGGGCGTGACATTCACGCGCGGGGCGATCTCGCCATCGCGTTTCAGTTGCGCCACGCTTCCCTCGGCCCGGTCGCGAAACATGTCGCCCATGGCCACGAGCTCTACCTCGCGGTCGGCGCGCAAGGCCTGGCTGGCCGCGCCAGTTCCACGGCCTCCACATCCGACAAGGCCCACGCGCAACTTGCCGCTCGCCCCGGCATGAACGCCGCCGGGAATCATCGTCATTGCCGAGATGCCGGCCGAGGCCTTGAGGAAACTTCTGCGCTGCTGGCTGGAAGGAGTCATGGGAATCCCCGGGAAGTAAATGACAACGCGATGAATCAACAATCACGATGCACTCGTGGATATCTTCCGTCAAGAAGACGGGCTGGCCTTTTTCCAACCCGACATGAAAAACCCGGCAATTCCTTGCAAACCACGGCCTGCCTGTCGGGCGGGCTCCACCCAGCTAGACCCCGACATTTCCGATTCAAGCTCCCGGGCCAGCCTGACTCCCCGGGCACGCTCCAGCGTGGAATCAAGCCATGGAACCACCCCTTCGGACAACCCCCACCACTTGCCGTCCCTGACGCCGACGATCACCCAGTCATTGACAAGGGATCCCGACCCCGAGCGCACCGCCTCCAAGGCGGTCCGCAACATCATTTCCTTGCGGCTTGTTCCCCCGGCGGTGTCGTACGGAGGGTTCCATTCAAGGGTGGGCGGAACAAGATCCCCGGCTGAAAGCACACCCAGCAAAAATGGCGCTCGCCCGCCCGAGGAAGCATCCTCGGAAACCCGCCTGATGAATGCGAATTCAGTCTCGCGGGCCCCTCCCAGGGCGCGCATCATCACGATCAACGCGTCGGCTCGCGAGGCGTCCGGTGGCAGGCCCGCCTTGGAACTGCCACCGGTCCAGTCATGGGATTCGATGATTTCCCATTCCTTCATCGACTCGAGTTCCGCCAGGGCGCCGGCGAGCGTGGTGCAGCCTGAGTTACGGGATCCCATGATCAACAGCACCGGCTTGGGAATCTCCGCATGGCCCGAGGCGGCGTTTTCCTGGAGTTCCTGCCAATCTCCCGAATGAAGGCGAACCAGCACATGGCCCAAACGACGCCCCGCAGCCCGAAGCATCACGCTCCTCACGGCTTCGTCGGCATGCCGTTTCACCTTGCCGGCCAGCCAGGAGAGTGCCATCCCCGCCAACCCGCCCTTGCCGGGAACGGCAGCGGTCAGGGTCGATCCTGTGTTCGTCACTCGCCCGAGCCAGCCAAGCCAGCCACCCGCCGCGATCCAGTCGCCCAACCGCAGGTGCTTGCTGCCCGGAATGGCCCGGCGCACCAACTCCTCCACCTCATGAACCAGTTCCGCCGTCCCTCCCATCAATTCGCGGATGCTCCGGCCACGCCAACCCGATTCCGAACCGGACACGGCGACTCCAACCTCAAGATCGAGTTTCCCGATCCGCTCGAGCCAGTCGGCGGCGCTCCGGGAAACGGAAAACCCCTCGTTTTCCAAATCCGAGATCCAGCGTTCGACAA
>JAGWVO010000256.1 GCA_018970845.1 Planctomycetota bacterium | reverse complement strand
TTGGCCCTCAGCGTCGAGCACCTGGCGAGGTTTTCCTCGGCGCGCGCCAACAGTGTCGCCGTGTCCACCTCTCCGTGGCCGCACTGTTCGAGGTCGGAGGCCGCCTTTCGCACTTTCTGCAGCGTTTCCGTGGATAGTTCCTGCGCCCACTGGGCCGCGGCCCGGGCGTTCCGCTTTTGCATTTCCTGAAGCCTGACGATTGGCCCCGACGCTCCAAGGTCGGGACTGACCACGATGGCCGATGTCAGGTGGAAGTCGCGCAGCCGAACCTGCATCCCCCCCGCGATCCGGTTCCAGGGAAGCGATTTCACCCCACCCGTGCCAACCTCCCAAGCGCTTGTTCCGATGGGGGCGTGGGGAATCGTGATATCGAGCGCCTGGATGGCGGATTGCCCGGGAACAAACTGGGTGCCGCGCCCCATCCACACCGGCAGCACGAGGAGCGCCTTGTCGCACCGGAGAACCGCGGCCTGGACATCGGGATGGGATGTCTCGATCCAGCGGGGTTCCTCGGCTGTCACCAGAAGCGGCTCGAGCATTTGGAGTTCCATGTTCAGCAGGGCCAACCCCAGCAGCCTGTCCCGGCCCGAATGGGTGTCGGAAAGAAACCTGTCCGACCAGAACGCAAGGCCCTTCATGCCCGATCCGATCGCGATGTGCGCCATGAGCCTTATCTGTTCGGGTTGGGGGCCGACGGGATCCGCGAATGGTTCGCCCGGTTCGCGACTGTAGGCGGCTACCGTGTGCCATCGGGGCAGGTGCGTCTGGATCCATGTCCAGGTGTAGGCGTTCGGCCCCGCAAGGTTGCGCCTCGACTGCAACCAGTCCCTGTATTGGGCCAACTCAAGCCCGGTGTAAAGCGGCCAGCGATGGGCTCCCAGCATCGGTTGGTCGATGCCTCCGGCGTATTTCTGGAAGCCATCGGTGACATCCACGGCAATGGGCCGATTCGCGTCCGATGTGCGAACGCCGCGCGCCAGGGAACTCACGCCGGAAAAAGATTCCGTGTCGAGCCCGTCTCCGAGCGACCATGCCAGTGTGGTCTCGCGATCCATGAACCTTGCGACGCGCTGGCTCACGGTGGAACCCATGGAAGTGAGCCTGCCCGGTACGCCGCCTTGTCCGGCTTCGGTTCTCCCGAGTTCCGGAACCAGCCAGAACCCCTGCCTCACGGCTTCGTCAACATCTCCCTCGGCCGTGCCGGCTTCAACCCACAGGGTGTTGAAGCCCGCGTCCCTCAATGTCTTGAGTGGCGCGCCACTATGGCGGATGCCGCGCATGAAGAAGCGCTGTCCACCGGCCATGAGGTTGTTTCCCCGCACTTGAACATCGCCGGCAATCGCGCGGGGGGCCATGGCCGCTGGCAGACCCGGGTTGGTTACTGTTGGCCGGGCCGCGGGAGTCGATTCGCTCAGCGGCCCGACTTCCAAGTCGTCAATGTTGACCTCGGTGAGGCCGGGGCCGCCACCCAAAGTGAGGAGAACCCTGTCAACGAAGGCGTCCTGCGGGTTCACATCCCGTTTCAATTCATCCCTGACCAGGGCCAACTGCTCCCTTAGCTTGCGCGGTGGCTGGCGAAGAAGCAGTTGCTGCCAACGGCCGGCAAGCTGGTAGGTGTCTCCGGGCACCAGAAGGGTGAGCGGACGATCGAGTTGGCGCGGGTCCCTTTCAAGCGGCAGCACGACGCGGGCCACCAGTTGGGTGCCCGGGCGATTCGATTTGATCCAAACACCCACCGTCAACTCGTTGACGACGGGCGCCTTGCCGACTTCGTAGGTGAACTGGACGGGAACGCCGGCTTCGGCTTGGAAACGGATCAACTCGCTGCGCTGGCCAGAATGGGCCAGTTCATCGGTGATGCGGTGCTCGAGTTCCCGTGGCGCCGGTTCAGGCCGCACAGGGGCCCAAAGGGTTGATTTTCCTTCAAATCCTTGCTGAAGCAGTTGCTGGCCCGATGCGGAACCCGAACCGATGGCCATGAAACCGGCGCATGCGATTATTCGAAGGAAATGGCCATCCATGCCGCTGTTCCCGGAGGGTGGAGCAGGTGTCCTGCCTGCCGTTTGGCTGGGAATACCAAACGGAGCCCTCCACGGACAAGCGCAACAAGGCTACCAGGCGGCCTTGGCTCCCGCGGGGCCCTTCCGGCGAAAACCGTCGACAACCAACGCCACGAATCGGCCCGATTCGTCGGCATTCAGCAGCGTGCCTTCTGAGGAGGCAAGCCCCGTGGGGATGGATTCCGGCAAGGATGAGAGATCGAACTTCCTCGAATCGAATACGAGCACCTGCGTGAGCAAATCGCCCGTGGACCCGGAGAAGACGAGTTGGGGCACAGCGTGGCCTTGAAGTTCCACAAGGCCCGAGAAAAGAAGCTGGGAGTAATCGAGCGCATCCGGGAGCCGCGTGTTCACGCCAATCCGGGCAAATCGCCGTTCCAACTCAAGCCTTCGGGAATCGGCGGTCGGACCATCGACGGACGATTCAAATCCTTCCCGCATGATCCATGCCGCCAAATCAATGTCCAATGGTTTGGCCGATTGCCTGAAAACCATGGGTGAAAAGGCCAGGAGAATCACTGCCGCCACAAGGCTGAAATGGATATACCGCTTGCTCCACTTGCTGCCATGAGATTGAGAATCGCTGGGAAAATCGCGTTTCTTGCCGCGGATCGCGGGTACATTCCGCATGATGCGAGCCATGCGGTTTTCCGCAGCTTGGCGTTGAAGATGCCAGCCTTGGCAGTCTGGGCAATCCTGCAGATGCGCTTCCACGGCATCCAAGTCGCGCCAATCCGCTTCTCCCATCCGCGCCAGATCAAGTTCAAGAATGAAGCGGGCGGTTTCACACTGCATGTCAGCGTTCCTCCCGAACAGGATTCTGGTTCACGGAACTGTCCACTGGATACCGGGCCCTGATCCAGTCTTTCGCGCGCGCCAATCGGGACATCACGGTGCCGATGGGGACGCCCATTTGTTCAGAAATGTCCCGGTATGAAAAATCTTCGAGATAAAAAAGAATGAGAGGGGTGCGGTATCCTTCGGGCATTTCCATCAGCAGTTGCTGCAGCAGTTCCGAATCATGGACGCCCTCAGGACGCATTGGCTGAACCGGACAATCTGGAAGATCCTCAAGTGATTCAAGGGTTTTGTTTCCACGCTGCCTCAGGTTCATGAGGTGCTGGTTTCGCAAGATCGTGAACAGCCAGGTCTTGATGGCTCCCAAGTCTTTAACTGAATTCAGTTTGCGATTGGCTTGCAGCAGGGTTTCCTGAACAAGGTCTTCGGCATCCGCGGCTTGGCCCGTGAGCCGGAAAGCGTAACGGAACAGGGGTTGTTGATAGGCTTTGGCCAATTCCGCGATGTCGGCCATTTCCTGATTCCCCCGTCGAAGCCTTCAATGGGCGGGATGAGTGTCGGCCTCTGTTTATTCCCGAATCCATTCAAAAAACGATGAAACTTGGAAGTCAAGGGAATAAATGTGGACAAGAAGGCATCCGTACCTATGATACCGACGAGAAGTTCCTGAGGTTGGAACTTCAAACAGGTACATTCACTCAAGGAATGGTTCCATGAAGAAGCTCCTCGCAATGTTTGTGGCCCTCGGGCTGATCTCCTTCGTCGGCTGCGGCGAAGAACCCAAGAAGGCTCCTGCCAAGAAGGAAGGCAAGAAGGAAGAGGCCAAGAAGGAAGCCCCCAAGGCTGAGGAGAAGAAGGAAGAAAAGAAGGTAGAAGAGAAGAAGGAAGAAAAGAAGGCTGAAGAGAAGAAGGAAGAAAAGAAGGTAGAAGAGAAGAAGGAAGAAAAGAAGGCTGAAGAGAAGAAGTAAATCTTCCTCTATCCTCCTTCGGGGAGGTGCATGGTGTACCTCCTTCCTATTTGGCCGTTACCAGGGTTATGAAAGGAATTCAAAGATGAAGAAGCTCGTTGCTGGACTGTTCGTTGCGGCATTCTCCTTGGCCATTGTTGGTTGTGGGGAAGAAGCCAAGAAGGCGCCCGCGCCCAAGGCCGCTGAACCCGCCAAGGACGCCAAGAAGTAATTCTTGCCAATCCTTTATTTCACGGGCCGGCGGAAATCCGCCGGCCGCTTTTGTTGGGTGAACTCCATGAGGTGGTTTTTTCTGGCCCTTGTTGTCTTTGGACTGATCGGCTGCGCCGGTTCGCCACCCGATCGATACAAGTCTTCCAACACCGAGAGGCCCCGCAAGGGTGAGGATAAGCAAGAGAAAAAATAACACCCTGTGTGATACCTTTGTCATGGATTATCTGAAAATCGATTTGCTGGGTTATCTACGAAGGCGATTTCGCTTTCAAAATTATGGCCGGATTCAAATGGATGGGTTGGATTGATAACAGTCGCAAAAGGTCTCCAAGGTTCTGCTGAGGCAAGCAAAAGTAACGCCAAATAGAGGTGCGAAGCACCAGAGTGAAAGAGCCAATCCCATTGCAGGCTTAAAATCCATTGAACAAGGGAAGCTGAATTCGCTGCGACTGGCTGCCGTAACCAAGCGGAATTTTTAGGCCAAGTTCGGGTTCTCAGCGTGATTAAACTTCTCCCGCATTTCGTTCGAGGCTCTCAAGTCACGGAATGTAAAACCAGACGCTTGGGAACCCTGAATGAACTGGGGTGCGTAGGGGCATGGTTCGGCAATGTCTTCAAGGACATGTATTTCAGAAAATCCAAAGAGATGAATCTGGCTGAAATAAAGATATGGTCGTTGATGCCTAAAACTTGATCCGTTGATTTTTGTCGGATCGTTGATTGGCTGGATTTTTACTGTGATCTGCGACCGGCTTGAAAATTTCGGCTGATCCATTTGACCCGATCAAATTCCCGACCTAACTTTCGCCCAGACTGAAAGCCTGTCTTGTTCTGAATTTAATGAAGGAAATGGATCATGATCGATTTCAACGGCCCAAGCCGGCGGAATTTTCTGCCGGTTGCCTCTGCGGCGTTGGGGTCCGGCATTGCGGGAAAACTGCATGCCGAAGCACAAACTCCAAAAAGGGTTACCTCGAGATTGCCAATCCAGCCCAGGCTGCAGTGGGAAGAATTGGATGGTTACTGCGGGGAGTGCTGTGTTCAGCAGGCGGCGCTGCATTTCGGAACCTACGTCTCACAATTTGTTTGCCGGGCCATCATCAACCCCAACCAGAAAAGCCAGTTGCTGGTTGGCCTCAATGAGCAGTCGGTGCTATCGGCACTCCGGCTGAACTCTGTGGCATTTGATTTCACGCGCGCGCCGATTCCCCAATTTCCCGCCTACTTTGTTTGGTTGAAGCAGCAATTGGCCTTGCAAAGACCAGCGTTGATCACGGCATATGCGAGAGGCTTGAGGGATCTGGATTATGACCATATCATGTTGGCGATCGGTTTCACGGCTGATGACATCATGAGCTTCAAATCCGCTGACATGCTCGCCTTCAACGATTGTTTCCAACTGGTTTCTTGCAACCGGACGGCGGGGACGCTGAGCGACAATCGGCGCATGCGGGGGAATGGCGCGAAATACGAATTCTGCATTCCGAACTCCGTTTGCTACGGGTGTGCTGTCAC
>JAGWVO010000003.1 GCA_018970845.1 Planctomycetota bacterium | reverse complement strand
CGGCATCGTTTGCCAACCTTGGGGAGACATGCGCTCCCGTCGCGCCGGTGTTCGAACCGCCACCCGCGACCTTGGTATCCCGGCCGCCGGGCTCAGGCATCGGGGATATGTTTTTTCATTGGCTGCCTTTTTTGGGAGGAATCGTCGCGGCTGCGGCGTTCCTGGCCATTGTCGACGGCCTGATCGCCGGAAAACAGGAAGCCGTTGTCCAAGGCGTCAAGGCCCAACGCCGGATGGCGGAGGAAATGGCCATGCAGGACCTCCGAACCGATGTCGATGATGTGGCGCTTGCGCCTGATGGCGGCGTCTCGTTGACCATCTACCTGCAAAACTACCGCCCGGAGCGGCTGCTTCATGTCCTTGGCCCGGTGATCGAGGTCGGAATCCAGCGGAATGGACGATGGGACAACACCGCCACCAGCGTCGGCTTCGACACGCGGGGCATTCGCGCCATTGGCCAGGAAAGAACCGTGCTGGGCGCGCGATTCAGCATGACCGAAGAACGATACGATGAGCTTCTTCCTGGCTACATCCATGTGAGAATCGGCGCGGTGATGGTGGTCAGCGACAAGCCTGATGGAACTGGAGACCTTTTTGAAAGGCGGGATGCCTATTACATCTACCTGCGGGATCCGAGGCGACCGGACGACTGGATTCGTCGAGCCAACAAATGGTCTGAAAAGGCATCGATACCCGTATGGATTTCAATGCCGTCGCATTGATGGTGAAATTCCCGACCCGTACGAGGTTGGACAAGTCCGGTCAGCGCACCTTCCATGCCCAGACCCGGTAGCCTTCGTCGAACATGCCGACCCTCTGGTAGAACGCGCCAGCCAGGCTGTTGTGCTCCTCGGCGTAAAGTCGGATCAGGACCACCGGTTCGGAATTCACGAGGGCCATTTCGCGCACATGACCAAACAGGGCCCGCATCACACCCTTGCGGCGGAAAGCCCCATCCACATAAACGCTCTGGATCCACCAGATCCAGCCATCGCGCCAGTCGCTCCATTCCCGGGTGAGCATCAGTTGGCCGACCGCGGGTCCGCCGGCCGCCTGCCGCGCCACGAGGTAGCGGACCTCCGGCGCCCTCGCGAGGCCGTGCAGCACCCCGGACAGCACAGTGGCCTCCGGGAGTCGCAGGTTCTCGGTCTCAAGGGCCAATTGAACATTGAACCGCGCCAGGGTGGTCGCGTCTCCGCTCACCGCGGGAGTCACCATCCAGGTTTCAGGCGGGGTAGTCATGGAGCCAGTGTAACGGGTACCCTTGACGATCCCTATCCGGCTGAAGATTTTTGGAGGCGATGGCCAATGACCGCCTGTTCGTTGCTGCTCATGATGGCCGCTTCCGCTTCGGGACAGGAAATTGAAAACCACAACGATTGGCCGAGCTGGAGGGGCCCGCGCGCTGATGGCGTGGCCGACGGGCGTAAGCTGCCAGTGGCTTGGAGCGCGACGCGGAATGTGATTTGGTCAGTGGCTGTGCCCGGATGGGGCAACAGTTCCCCCGTGGTGCGGGGGAACAAGGTTTTTGTCACCACCCATGTCAGGAAACCCTCCAACTCCCTGCTTACCATCTGCTTGGACCGGGAGACGGGCAAGGAACTTTGGAGGCACGACTTCGGATTCGGGGTCAACCAGAGAACCCATGAGAAGTCCTCGCTTGCCGTGAACACGCCCACGGCGACCAGCGACGCGTTGTATGTCGCGTTTGGAAACGCCGACATCGCCCGTTATACGCACGATGGCAAGGTCGTTTGGGTGAAAAGATACATGGAGCAGTTTGGTGATCCCAAAATGGCTTGGGGGTATGCCGTGAGCCCCGTCGTCCTTGGCGATTCGGTCCTGTTTCCCTGGAATCATCACAAGGGGCCCAGCTACCTGATCGGCCTCGACTTCCAATCAGGGCAAATCGCTTGGCGGAAGGACCGCCCCATCGGCACGGCCCATGCCACTCCCCTTTTGGTGCAACACCATGGCCAAAAAGACCTGCTGGTGCCCGGGCAAAATCGGCTCACCTGCTTTGATCCCGCGACCCGCAATGTCCGTTGGGTTTATGGCGAGGGTGAAGGCCCCTACAACGGCGAGATCATTTCCAGTCCGGTGCATGCCAATGGGATCGTCTACCTGCAACTGTGGAGGGACACTTCCATTCGGGCGATCCGCCTGCGTGATCAGGGAAGGGAACCCGAGACAATGTGGGTGAGCAGGAAACCCGGTCCCGTGGAGTCCTCGGTCCTGGCGTACCGCGGCCTTGTTTACGCGTTGATGGACAACGGCGTCCTGGTTTGCCTGGATGGCAGCACCGGGGAGGAAGTTTACCGCGAAAGGCTGGCCTCGGCGGGCAACTCATCCCCGGTGGCCAGCGATGGCCGGATCTATGTCAGCGACAACGATGGGAAAACCCATGTCATCCAGGCGGGCAGGTCTTTCAAGGTTCTGTCCGTCAATCCGCTGGGAGAGCGCATCTCGGCATCCCCCGCCATCAGTGGCGACCGCATGATCTACCGCACCGATTCGCATGTTTATTGCATTGGTGAATAAGCCGCGCGCGGACGATTGCGAGGAAATGTTCCTGGGCGATTGAAAAATCTCCGGCCTCATGACCCTGAACGCCTGTCGAATGCCCTGTCGCGTTCCGGAAACCGGTGTCCTGGAACTTCCCAAGCGCGGCCATGGAGATGCCCGCCAAGGGCGAAAGGCCGGCCGATGACAGGGCGGCCTTTTCAAGAAGATTGGTTTGTGAGGCCGCGCAACTTTTCTGGGCCAAATTGCCGAGACGCGTTTGCCTTCAGCGCCTTGCCGCCCACCGTTTGGCCAGATCGGCCCAGCCGGGACCCTCTTCCAGCGGTAGCGACCTCAGGAGGGGGGATCTCTCTATCACCTGTTGGAACATCCGCAAAATCGCCTCGGTCATTTGCCATAGGGCATGACGAAAATTGGCCTTTTCCGCCAGTTCCACCATTTGGGCATAGCGCAAGCCTCCCGAGGCATCTTGCATCGCCTTGGAACATTCCCGGCCCGCCGATGTCCGCTCTAGCCGCATGTCGGCAAGGACCGATCGCGCATGCAGCGGCAGGTAGCGCCTGTTCTCCGCCAGGACGGCTCGAAGCAGGGCGGCCTTGCCGGGTTCCCAGCCCTCGGTGAACACGCGACCCAGTCTGCCTCCGGGATCACCCACCCGCATCCAATGCGACTGCACCGGTTCGATGGGAGTTTGAGACAGGTCCTCAAACAGGCACGGCCAATCCAGCGCAAGTTCCCGGATTCCGATTTCGTGGAAGGAAACAAGATCCTGGACAGGACGGTTTTTGGGAGTGTACTTGCCATCCATCAGGTTCAAATCGATGCCAGGCTGAACCGACTTGATCAGGCTGTCGCTGACAACATGGACCAAGGTTCCCAGCACATAGGCCAAAGGCCGTTCGCCCGGGCCGAACAGGACGCGGGCGTCCTCCGCGGCCAGCGCGGCATAGTCGGGCAAATGATCCCAAGGAATGGACAGTTTTGCGTCGGCGCCCGACCAGCCAAGCACCAGGTGGGAACGGCCGTAAAACAGGGCATGGATTTGCCGGGGGGTGAACTCGGCGCCCTCATGCCCGAATTTCCAAGGCCTCACCTTGCCGCCCGTGATGGGGCTGCGGGTAAGCGGAACCGTGCCGTAGCCGACTTCCTTGCCCGTATCCTCGCATACGGCTTCCGGCATGGTTTGGATGTCGCAACCCAAATAGGCTCCGGCAAGGTAACTGGCCCGGTTCCTGGCAATCACCGGGGCGATAGGCAACTTGTGAGCCATGGCCGCCTTGGCGGCAAGCACGCCGTAGAGGGTATGGCCGACAAGACCGCTCATGGGCCCCCCCTACTCGACGCCCGATTCGCGGAACCGCTTGTCGAGATCCGCCGGGCGGGCGTCCTTGAACTTCTCGAGCGCGGAGCGCAGCCTGGCGGAGGAGGCGGCTGCCTGTGGCGAAAGTCCCGGCATGGGCAGGGGTGTCTTTTCAAGAGGATCTTTTTGCAGGTCGTAAAATTCTCCTGTGCGGTAGAGCTTGTGGCCATGGTCGAAGGCATATTCCACGACCTTGTCGTTGTTGTTTTGCCGGGGCGAGTACCAGGTGTAGAGCCATTCCCTCGGATTGCCTTTCTCCCCGCGCAATTGGGGAAGGAAGCTCACGCCGTCGATTCCGGCGGGCGCCGGGGCGCCGGCGGCCTCGCACAAGGTGGGCAAAAAGTCGACGCTGCTGACGAGGTCGGCATTCACCCGGCCGGCCTTCATCGCCCGGGGCCAATTGGCGATCAGCGGCACATGGGTTCCCGTCGACTTGGTTGTTCCCTTGCCTCCCTTGACTTCCTTTCCTTGGAACCGGCTGGCGGCCCCTTTCCCCGTGCCGTTGTCGCCGACGAACAGCACAAGGGTGTTCTCCCGGACTCCCTCGGCCGCCAACGCGGCGTCAAGCTTGCCCACGAGCTTGTCCATGTAAGCCACCATGTCGGCGAAATGAGCCGGCTTGCGGTTCACCGCCTCACCCTTGGCCTTGGGGTTCCAGTCGGGGCTGTCGGGAGTCGGCTGGTACGGGTCGTGCGTGAGCATCATCGGGTAGTACAGGAAAAACGGGCGGGCCTTGTTCCTGCGGACGAAGTCGATCGCGAAATCGTTGACGAGGTCGGGTCCATATTCTCCCGAGTTGAAATCCAGTTCCTTGCCGTCGCGTTCGAGCCCGGGGTTGGCGTAGCGGGGCGGGCGACGCGTGTGCTGCCAGAGGAACGATTCACCAAAACCGAAGTGCCTTGGCGAGTCGGGTTCCCGGCCCAGTTGCCACTTGCCGCAGATGCCGGTGGCGTAGCCGGCCTTGGCCAGATGATGGGCGAAGGTTGTCTCGGAACGGATGAGGGTGCCGAAGCGAAGGTAGTTGCGGATGTTGTACCGGCCGGTCATCAGTTGCACCCTTGTCGGGGTGCACAGCGGCTGGACATGGCAATGCTCAAAGCGGACACCGGCGCCGGCCAGGCGGTCCAGATGTGGCGTTCGGTACGACTGCCCCCCATTGGCTCCCACGCATTCATATCCGAAATCGTCCGCCAGAATGAGAACAATATTTGGCTTGGCCGGCGGGCCCTGGGCCAAGGCCAAGGCGGCCATGCATGCGGTCGCGATAGAAACCATCGGAAAAATCCTCATCAACACCGGCATCGACTAGGGAAGTCCGATTGTACAACCCCCGGGGTGGCGCGTGTTCAGCCGGGCGATACTTGGCCGGGTGGCGCGGGGAAATCGGAAAGCGCCGCCGAGTAGGGGAGCATGAGCGGATGACCGGGTTGGCCCTTGGCGGTCACCGCCAGGCATTTCAACCTGATTCCCTTGCGGGCCATCATGGATAAAACCTCACGGTCCCGGCCCAGCAGATTCCCATGATTTCCCCAGCAGGCCACGATCATCCCGGCGCGGCGGCGCAAGCCCGCGAGCGCGGCATCATTGTCGGGGCCCACGGGGAAGGGGGCAGCGGCCAGCGCATGGGGCCAACGCGACCTCAGGGCGAACAGGTTGCACACCTCGATCCCGGCAAACCCCGCCCTTCGAGCGAACCCGACGCATTTGCGGATCGTCGCATCGTCGTGTTCGGCGCAGGCCGTGGACGGGTTGAGCCCGATGAATCCCAGCCTCGGGCCGGTGGCCCAGCGCCTCCAAAGGCGGTATCTGTAAGCGCCATCGGCCGAGAACTCGGCTCCAGTTTGTGCCGTCATGACGGTTTCCAGGGGAGCATCAGCCGGTGACGCCGGCCCTGCCTTTCAGGATTTCAGGAATCAACGCGGCCTTGTCGAGGGAGTAGTGGTAGGAAAGCGAGGGTTCCTTCACCATGCCGGCCACCTCGGGCTTGTGCCTGCAATCGGAATAGATGTTGTCGCGTTCGACCAGCCTGCCCGGCCGGGGTGATTTTCCAAACACCGTGTGGGTGGGATAGTCGACCTTTTCAAAATAGTTCCCCTCCACCAGGACGCCGGCGTCCATCGAGGAGTGCACCCCGTGGGGCACGGACTTGAAATGGTTGTTGAACACATGCACGGTTTCCGCGAACCGCACGCGCGGGTGCCTCGAAATGGTGCCATCGAACAGGTTGTGATGGTAGGTGACCCTGAGCTTTCCCAAGTCCGACTTCCGGGCCTCGTCGGAGTCGCTGTGCCCCACGAGCGTGGTCTTGTGATGGTGGTGAAACCGGCACCATGAGATGGTGATGAGGTCGGAACCCCGCTTGATGTCGAGGAGGCCGTCGGCGCATTCGGACAAGTCGCAATGATCCACCCACACATGGCTGGATCCCTCTTCGACACTGATGCCGTCGGGCTTGGCCCCGCGGATGACCAGCCTGGAAATGATCACATTGCGCGACTGCCGGACATTCAAACCGGCCCCGGTGATTCCGGCCCCGGGACCGGCGCCGATGATGGTCTTGTTGGACCCGATGCGCGCGGAATCAGGCAGGCGAAGTTGCCCTTCCACCCGAACGACCGCCGGCTTGTCGCCCTTGGCCGCCTTGGCGAATGCCGCGGCGTCGGTCACGGTGACCACCGGGCCTCCAGCGCCTCCGGTGGTGCCTTGCCCCACGCTGGCCCAGCCGACCGGTCCGGGAGCGCTCACCGAGGCCGGGGCGACTTTCCCGAAGGCCGCGGCCATCAAGAATCCCGAAAAATCGCGCCGCGTCGGAAGCCTTGGCATGTCACATTCCCACATGGGGCACCGGCAGCAGGAACGCGTGCTGCTCGTACAGGCCCGCGATGCCGCTCCAACTGATGTACTGGCTCAGGAACACGAACAGCACATACAAAGCCGCCGCGGGAACGAGCGGCAGGCGTCCCGACCAGCGGAAGGCCCAATGGCTGGAATGCCGACGGTGCTCGGCCGCGCCCAAGGCGAGGCCCATGAGCAAACGCGCTGGAAAGATGAAAACGGCGAACAACAGGCTGGGCAGCCAAAGCGCCTCGTCCGGAACCGCCTCCACCTTGAGCAGGTACAGTGGAATCGCTGACAGCAGCGACGCCACCAACGCCAGGCTGATCGACCACGGGGCGCGCAGGTAGGCCCGCGTGGCCTCGCGCCACTCGAACATCGGCCGGATGCTGTTCAGCATGGCCATCCTCGCCTGGATGATCGGGATGTAAAGGGCCATCGCCGCCAGCCATGCCGCGCCGATGAATCCGATCACCGGCGCCACCGGTATGGGGGCATGGCCAAGGGCCATCAGGGTGACTGGAAAAACAAGCCAGAACAGGGTGCCGAGAAATACCCGCAAGCCCAGCCACCAGTGGTAAGGCAACCTCATTGAAACCAGAAAACCAAGGGTGGCGTCGCGGGCCCTGCCGAAGGCTCCCGGGGTTCGTGATGCCCGCCAAAACCACAGGAGGTGAAACGGCCACAGGAAGTGCCTGACACGCGCGCCCCGCGCGATGGAAAGGGCCAGGTGAATCGGCACGACCACCGACATCGCGACCACCAGCGCGCGCAACCGTTCCGCCATGGAACTTTCCGGATCAATCACGGATGCCGTGGCCGCGAGGTCGGAAAGGTAACGCACCGGCAGCAGCATCAGCCAGCAGGCCGCCACCGCGCCGCCGGCGCGCGCCGCCTCGCGGATGCCGACGAAGCCGCTCGACAGCTTTCCGGTTCGCGCGATTCGGCCCGAGCATTCGAGCATGTAGCCCAAACTCAGGAATTGAAGAACCGGAACCGCGGCGACCACCGCGAGCGCCACCATCATGCTTGCCAGGCCGAACAGCCATTCGGCTACCGAGGCGATCGAGGTGAGGCGCTGGCGGATCCAACCGGAAGGCCCTGGTGTCGGTGGCGCCTTCGCCTCGTCTGTCGGCGCGATCCCGTCATCAGCCCATTCCAAGCCCGGGGGCAGCAACGGCGAAGAGTCGGAAGTGGCCACCGGATCGCCCCCCATGCATGCCCGATCCCAGATATTCCTACCAGAACGAACGGATCAAGACCCGTGATTCAGCCTTTGAGCGAATTCCCGCGTGAAAGGTAAGAACGCTTGGTTCCCGCTTCCAACCCGGCCATCGGGCGGCGGGCGATTTCCCATGGTTGTTTTGGCTCGCGCGCATGGCCATGGCCATTGGATCCGGATTCATGAAGGCCCATTCTGTTGAATCGTGAGAAGCCGCCGTGAGGTAACATGAATGGAGTTGAATGCCGGGGCACCGATGAACTTCCTGAAGAACATCGCCTTCCTGATGATCGTCGGGTGCGGGATGGCCGCTCTGGCCGCCGGTTTGGTGCCGCCGCATTCCGGTCCGCCGGCGGTGGCGCCGACGGGCGTGGATGAGGGAATCCGGCAAGCCATTGGCCGGGTGGACAAGGCCTTTGCCGCGGCTTGGTCCCGGGAGGGAATCCAACCCGCCTTGCCCGCCGATGCCCTCACCGTGGCGCGAAGGCTATCCCTGGGCCTGACGGGAACGATCCCCTCGCTGGAGGAGATCCGGAAACTTGAGGCGTTGCCTGAAGGCGACAGGCTCGATTGGTGGATCAGCCACCTGCTCCACGACCGCCGTTACGCCGATTTTGTCGCCGAGCGATTCGCCCGCGTGTTCGTGGGCACGGAAAACGGCCCGTTCATTTTTTTCCGCAGGCGGAAGTTCGTGCTCTGGTTGGCGGCGGAGATCGCCAGGAACCGTCCTTACGACCAGATTGTCCGCGACCTCATCACCACCGGGGGTCTCTGGACCGACAAGCCCGCGACGAACTTCATCACCGTGACGATTGAGCCGGACAACAAGGAGAAACAAAACCAGCCCGATCCGGTGAGGCTGGCCGGCCGGGTGACACGGGCGTTCCTGGGCATACGCCTCGACTGCGCCCAATGCCACGACCACCCGTTCGCCGACTGGAAGCAGGGCGACTTCGAGGGCTTCGCCGCGTTTTTCGGCCAAACGCGCGTGGGGTTCCGCGGAGTCCACGACGGATCGGGCGAGTTCAAGGTCCAGGACCGCAAGACCCGGGAATACCGGGTGGTTGAACCCCGGGTGGCGCGGTCGCCAGAACTGCTGCCGGAGGACGGTTCCCTGAGGCAAAGGCTGGCCGCTTGGGTCACCCATCGGGAAAATCCGTGGTTCGCCAAGGCGACGGTGAACCGGCTCTGGGCCATCCTCTGCGGCCAACCGCTGGTCTCCCCGATCGACAACCTCGAGGCCGTGGAATCCCATCCCGAGGCGTTGTCGATATTGGCCGACGATTTTTCGCGAAACGGTTACGACCTCGCCCGCCTCGTCAGGATCATCGCCGGCACCCGCGCCTACCGGCATGAAAGCCTTTCCCGGCTTGATTCATCGGAAAAGGCCGAGAAAGCCTGGGCCAGCTTTCCGCTTTCCCGATTGAGGCCCGAACAGGTGGCAGGCTCGGTGATCCAGGCGGCATCCATTTCCACCATCGACGCCGAGTCCCACCTGGTGACCCGCCTCATGCGCTTTGGCGAGCAGAACGATTTTGTCAAACGGTATGGCGACAGCGGCGACGACGAGTTCGACGGCCGGGGTGGAACCATTCCCCAGAGGCTTGTCATGATGAATGGCAAGCTGGTCCTTGAGAAAACCCGTGGCGGGCCCTTCAACACCACCACCCGCGTCGAATGGCTTGCCGGCAACGATGAATCGGCCTTGGAGGCGCTCTTCCTGGCGACTCTCACCCGCCGGCCTGACCGGGAGGAAAGGGAACATTTCACCCGCGCGCTGGCCGACAGGAACGGCAGCCGCGGAGGCAATATCCAGGATATTTTTTGGGCCCTTGTCAACTCGGCGGAGTTCTCATGGAACCATTAGGCCGCCGAAGATTCCTGCGCGCCACCCTGGCGGGTTCAACCTGGCTGGGACCCCTGGCCAGCCACCTGGCGCGCGCCGCGGAAGCCGATCATTCCGGCGCCCCCGCCCGTTCGGTGATCGTGCTGTGGCTGGCCGGCGGGCCCAGCCAACTTGAGACCTTCGATCCGCATCCCGGCTCGAAGATCGCCGGCGGCACCCGGCACATAGCGACCGCGGTCAAGGACATCTTCCTGGCCGAGGGACTCGAACGGGTGGCGGAGCAGATGGCCTCGATCTCGCTGATCCGTTCGATGATGAGCCGCGAAGGCGACCATGAACGGGGCACCTACAACCTCAAGACGGGCTTCCGACCCGACCCGACGGTGACGCATCCATCCCTTGGCGCGGTGGCATGCCGTGAGCTTCCCGTCGAATCATGCGAGATTCCAAGGCATGTGAGCATCCTCCATTCTCAGTGGCCCGGACGGGGTGGTTACCTGGGCGACGCCTTCGACGCGTTCCTGACGGGCGATCCCCTGGGTCCGGTTCCCGACACCCGGTCGTACCTCACCCCCGCTCGCGACCGCGCCCGGGTGGATCATCTGGGCGCCCTCGACCGCACCTTCGGGCGCGGCCGGGAGAAGCGCGTGGAGGCGACGCTGCACCGTGAAACCATGCGGTCGGCCCTCAAGATGATGACATCCGAACAGCTCAAGGCGTTCGATGTGTCGCTTGAACCGCAGGCCACGCGCAGGATGTACGGGGAAACGCCGTTCGGACGGGGGTGCCTGGCGGCTCGCAGGCTCATCGAAACCGGTGTGCGCTGCGTGGAAGTCAACCTGGGCGGATGGGACACCCACGCGAACAACCACCAGTTTGTCTCCAACAACCTCAAAATTCTCGACCCGGCCTTCGCCGGCTTGATCCGCGACCTGCGGGAACGCGGCCTGCTCGATCGCACCTTGGTGCTGTGCATGGGGGAGTTCGGACGCACGCCCAGCATCAACCCCGCCGGCGGCCGCGACCACTGGCCGGGAGGCTTCAGCATCGCGTTGGCGGGCGGCGGCATCCGCGGCGGGCGGGTGGTGGGGGAAACCGACCCCGATGGCAGGAAGGAACCGGCAAGCCAGGTTCAGGTCGGCGGGTTGTTCGCGACCATCTTCACCGCGCTGGGCATCGACTATCAAAAGGTGAACCAGACGCCGATCGGCCGCACCGTCAGGTTCAGCGAGGGACAGCCGTTGGAAAAACTCCTCGGTGGTTCATGATCATCCGCATGCATCCGGTGCCTCCAAAAGCCCTGATACCTATCATGTCCGCCAAGTGAGGTGTTTCATGCGCGCGCTCCTTTTTGCCCTGGCCATTCCCGTTTTGGCGTTTCACGGATCCGGTGTTTGGGCCCAGGATTCCCGCTCGCTTCCCCGGGCGACGCCCGAGTCGCAGGGAGTCTCCTCTGAAAAGCTCAAGGAATTCGTCGAGTCGCTTCACGCCAAGGTGAACACCATGCACAGCGTCATGGTTGTGCGCCATGGCAAGGTGATCGCCGAGGGATGGTGGGCTCCCCAAACGCCGGAGACGCGCCACCTGCTGTGGTCGCTGAGCAAGAGTTTCACCTCCACCGCCGTGGGCCTGGCCATCGCCGAAGGCAAGCTCAGCCTTGATGACGAGGTCGTGAAGTTCTTTCCCGACAAGGCGCCGGAACAGCCATCGAAAAACCTGTCGCAAATGCGCCTACGCGACCTTTTGCGCATGGCCACGGGCCATGAAACCGAACCGAAAATGCCCGCCGATGGCGATTGGGTGAAGGCGTTCCTGGCCCATCCGGTGCCTTTCAAGCCGGGCACCCACTTCCGCTACAACACCCCCGCGACCTTCATGCAATCGGCCATGGTGCAAAAGGCCACGGGACAGACGGTGCTCGAATACCTCAAGCCGAGGCTGTTCGACCCTTTGGGCATTTCGGGCCACGAGTGGGGCGCCAACCCGCAAGGCATCACCTTGGGGGGCTACGGCCTGGCCGCGCGAACCGAGGACATCGCCAAGTTCGGCCAACTCTACCTTCAAAAGGGGCAATGGAACGGCAAGCAACTGGTTCCGGCCGCCTGGGTGGAGCAGGCGACGGCCCGGCAAACCTCCAACGGCAGCAATCCCCTCAGTGACTGGGACCAAGGGTACGGCTACCAGTTCTGGCGGTGCCGGCACGGCGCCTTCCGGGGCGATGGCGCCAAGGGGCAGTTCTGCGTCGTGCTTCCCGGGCAGGACACCGTGGTGGCCATGACGGCCGACACGGGCGACATGCAGGGCGAAATCAATGTGGTGTGGGACAGCTTGCTGAAGGAACTGGGCGACAAGCCGCTGCCGGAAAATCCCAAGGGAGCCAAGGCGCTTGCCGAGCTTGTCGCCGGCCTCAAGGCCAGGAAGTAGCGAGCTTCCGCCAACGAAACCGATCAGGCCAGGATGGGCCTGATCACCGTTCCGGAAACATCCGTCAGGCGCATGTCGCGGCCGCCGTGGCGGAAAACGAGTTTCTCGTGGTCGAATCCCATCAGGTGCAGGATGGTGGCGTGCAGGTCGTGCACATGCACCTTGTCCTCCACGGCCTTGAAGCCGAACTCGTCGGTGGCCCCATGGGCGATGCCGCCACGGACTCCTCCGCCGGCCATCCAAACGGTGAAGCCCCACGGATTGTGGTCGCGGCCATCGGCGTTTTCCGTCGTCGGCGTTCGGCCGAATTCGCCGCCCCACAACACGAGCGTTTCGTCGAGCATGCCGCGTTCCTTGAGGTCTGACAGCAGGGCGGCGACGGGCTGGTCGATGTCGCGGCACAGGTTCCGGGTCGAGGCGGTGTGGTTGGTGTGGGTGTCCCATGGCTGGCTGTTGCCGTAGTAGATTTGCGTGAAACGCACCCCCCGCTCGGCCAGTCGGCGGGCCAGCAGGCAGCCGTTGGCGAAATGCCCCTTGCCGTAGGCTTCCCGAATCCTTGCGGGTTCCCTTGAGACATCAAAGGCGTCGGCCGCCTCGATCTGCATGCGGAAGGCCGTTTCCATCGAGCGGATCCTGGCATCAAGGTTGGGATCGCCCGGCCTCTGGTCGCGGTGCCGGCCGTCGAGCTGCCTCATCAGTTCCAACTGCCTGAGCTGGTCGGCTCCGGAAATGGTGGAGTTTTCGAGGTAGGGAATCATTCTCCTGGGATCGAGGTTGGAATGGTTGACATACATTCCCTGGAATTCCCCGGGCAGGAAACCATTGGACCACAGTTCCGCGAACCTCACGGGCCTTCCCGGGCAGCAGACGACAAACCCGGGAAGGTTGCGGTTCTCAGTGCCGAGGCCGTAGGTGAGCCAGGCGCCCATGGTGGGGCGGTTCGGCGTGAGGGTGCCGTTGTTCATCATGAACAGCGCGGGGCCATGGTTGGGGTTGTCGGTGTGCATCGACCGTATGACGCATATGTCGTCGGCAAGTCGCGCCGTGTTGGGCAGCAGTTCGCTCATCTCCAGGCCGCTTTTGCCATGGCGGGAGAACTTGAAGGGAACGGCCATCAGCGCGCCGGTGGGGCGTTCGGTGCGCAGGTCGGCGCCGGGCGGCCTTTTGCCGGCGAACTTGTTGAGAGCCGGCTTGGGGTCGAACAGGTCGCACTGGAACGGGCCTCCGTTCATGAACAGGTGGATCACACGCTTGGCCCGGGGGGCGAAGTGCGGCGCCTTGTCGGTGACGCTCGCGGCCTGGAGGGCGTCGGCAAGGCCGAGGACGCCCATTCCCCCGCCGAGGGCCTGAACCGCGCCGCGCCTGGAAACACCATCATGAATCGACATGGGGCACCCGCTTAGTCGATGAATTGGAACTCGTTGCCCGCCAGCAGCGCGTGGGCGTAGTCGCGCCATGCGTTGGGTTTGCCGCTTCCGGTGAAGTCCAGCCCGATCTTTCGTTCCCCGTCCGTGGGCATCCTGCCAAAAAGCAGCCTGTAGGTGAAATCAATCCTTCCGGCGGGTGACGCCGGCCCTTCTTTCTGGACCCTCGAGGCGAGGGTGGCCGCCTGCCTGGCCACCAGCGGGCTGTTGAGCAGGAACAACTGCTGCAGCGGGGTGATGGTGGGAATGCGCGCGGCGCTGTGGATCACCGGGTCGGGGAAGTCGTGCAGGCGCAGGAGGTCGTTCAACTCGCGGCGCCGGACGGTGCCGTATACCGTGCGCCGGGTGTTGGAATCCGCCGACAATTCCGAGGGAGGGCCTCCCATCGAAAGGTCGAGGTTGCCCGAAACCGCCAGCAAGGCGTCCCGCCATGACTCGATGTCGAGCCTGCGGCGCGGGAACCGGGAAAGGAACCTCAACGATTCGTCCACGGCCTGCGGAGCGCCGCTGGCCTGCGTGTAGGTCGCCGACAGCATGATTTCCCTGTGGAGCCATTTCAGCGACCAGCCATGCGCGGCAAATCGTGCCGCGAGATCTTCCAGGAGCCCGGGATGGCTCGGGCGCTCACCCATGGCTCCGAAGTCGCTCGGGGTGTCGACAATCCCGGCTCCAAAGTGCCACTTCCAGACGCGGTTGACGATGACCCGCGCCATGAGAGGGCCCGAATCCTCAACCAGGGCATCGGCCAGGTCGAGCCTTCCGCTGCCTCGGTTGAGCGGTCGGGGTTCCCCGGGGGAAAGCACGGAAACAAATCGGCGCGGAACCACCTTGCCCGGCTTGTTGGGATTGCCGCGGACTTCAACGGGCATGTCCGTGGCGGCGCTTTCATAAACGATCCGGCTGCCGTGGGTTCCCTTGGCCTCCACCACGCGCAAGGAGGCGTCAACGGCGCCGGGGACAAGGGATGAGTCGTAACCCGGGGTCGCCTTGAGCGCCCTGATGCGCGACTCGAGGTTGCTGATTTTTTCCGCCACGGGCGCCGCTTTCTGGCCCATCAGCTTTTTCATCTCCGCCTCGAGGGCGGCGACCTGCTGGCGGGCCTCGGCGACCGCCAGGCCGTCGATCCCCGCGGCGAGCGCCTGATCGGCCTGGCGGGTGCTGGCGAACACCCCCGCCACGGCGTAATAATCCTCCGCCGTGATCGGATCGTTCTTGTGGTCGTGGCAGCGGGCGCACGCCATGTTCAGCCCGAGGAAGGTGCTCGAAAGCGCGTTGATTCGCTCCTCGGTTTCGTCCGACACGATCGTCCTGATGATCTCGACGGGTAGCTGGAGTTCCTTCCAGTAAGTGGGCGACAACCCGATGAATCCCAGCGCCGCGCGATCGGCCACGCGGGCATCGGACATTTGGTCGGCCGCAAGCTGCAACCGCGCGAAACGCGGGTAAGGCATATCCTCGTTGATGGCGCGGATCACCCAGTCCCGGTAGTGCCATGGTTGCCCGCGTGTTTCCGTCCAGGCTTCGCCGATGTCGCAGTATCGGGTCAGGTCGAGCCAGTGGCGGCCCCAGCGCTCCCCGTAATGGCTGGACTTCAGGAACCCGTCAATGAGCCGGGCGTACGCGTCGGGGTGGTTGTCGGCGACAAACGCATCAACCTCGGCCGGGGTGGGGGGAAGCCCCAGAAGGTCGAACTTGGCCCTGCGGATGAGCGCGGCGCGGGAAGCGGGGGAAGCCGGGGCCCATTGTTTCGCCTCGAGTGCCGCCAGGATGAAGGTGTCGATCCGACCCTTCGGCCAATCCTTGTCTTTCACGACTGGCGGGGTTTGTTCGGCAAGCGGCTGGAACGACCAGAACTTCTTGCCGGCGACCAAGTCGATCCGTCGTTCCTCCCTGGAGGCGCCCGAACCCGCGGGATAGGCCATGCCCCCGGCAATCCAATCCCTCAGCGCGGCGATTTCCCGTGGCGCGAGCTTGCCCTTGGGAGGCATTTGAAGTTCCGAGTCTTGGTGGGAGACGGCCCTGGTCAACAGGCTTTTGTCGGCATCCGAGGGAATGGCCGCGGGACCGCTGTCGCCTCCCTTGAGGATCGCCTCGCGGGAATCGAGCAGCAGGCCGCCCTTTTTCTTGCCGGAAGCCACGGAGTGGCATGACAGGCAATGTTGCACTAAAAGCGGCCTGACCTTCTGCTCAAAAAGAGAAAGGTTCGCCGCGGAGGGGGCCGGATCGGCGGCGCGTCCGACCGGAGCGGATGCCAAAACCATCAAGGCCCAGAGAAACCGGTGCGGCATGACTGAAACCTTTGGGCGGGATTTCAAAGTATATCACCAACATGGGACTGGGCAAGCCAAGGGATGCCGGCTGTCATGGAGCGCAACGATTCATGGATTGGGACTGGCCAGGCCCATGGCGCTTTCATGTTTTGCATGCCTCATCATCTTATGATGCGTTTTTCGCGCGCGGCTTTCGCTCCGCGGCCCGAACCGTATCCCACGAGGCTTTCGCGACATGGCATTTTCCAGCGCCCACCGCGTCATCACCATGGCGGTCGTCCTGTTGTGCGTGTGGGCCGGCGCCGCCGGCGCCGCCGAGCGGGGCAAGACCAACTTTCTTTTGCTGGTGGGTGACGACCTTTGCTGGCGCGATCTCGGCTTCACCGGCAACAAGCAGGTCAAGACTCCCAATCTCGACCGACTGCGGACGCAGGGCATGCAGCTGACAGGCATGTTCACCCCGGCGCCCACCTGCTCGCCCACGAGGCACGCGCTTTACACCGGACTCCATGGCGTCCGGTCGGGGGCTTATCCCAACCACACGCGCGTTTACGACGGCACCAAAAGCGTCTTCACCCATCTCAAGGCCCATGGATACCGCACGGCCCTTCATGGCAAGAACCATGTCGGGCCGAAGGATTCGTTTCCTTTCGAGATCCTCGCGGAAGCCAATGACGACAATTTCTCCAAGTCGCGCGACTGGATCATGAAGGACCCTTCCAAGCCTTGGATGCTGGTCTTCGCCTCGAATGATCCCCATTCCCCGTGGGACCGCGGGGATCCCAAGCAGTTTGATCCCGCGGCCATCACCCTGCCTTGGTACCTGCACGACAATCCCGAGACCCGCCGGAACTTCGCCAACTACTACGCCGAAATCTCCAAGCTCGATTGGCAGGTCGGGGAAATGCTGCGGATGCTCGACGCCACCGGGCAGGCCGACAACACGCTCGTGATGTTCGTGAGCGAGCAGGGCAACAGCTTTCCGATGGGCGGGAAGTGGACGCTGTACGACAACGGCATCCGCGCCGCGGCGCTGGTCCGCTGGCCGGGCAAGGTGAAGCCCGGTTCCGCCAGCGACGCGCTGATGCAGTACACCGATGTCACTCCCACCATCCTCGAGGCCGCCGGGGTCGATCCCCTGGCCATCGACACCGGATGCCCCGACGCCATGGGCCGTAAAGGCTTCGACGGGATGAGCTTTCTCTCCGTGCTCTCGGGGAAAACAGCCAAGTTCCGGGAAGTGGTGTTCGGGCAGCACACGAATGTCGGCATCTCGGGTTACAAGGATCCATATCCCATCCGCTGCGCCCGTGACGGCCGCTTCAAGTACATCCGCAACCTGGCCCCCGAAAACACCTTCGAGATCGGCGGCTTCGGCAAGACGCTCAAGTCTTGGTCGAAGGACGCCAAGGACAATCCATCCCTGGCGCGGATGATCGACCGCGTCGCGCACCGCCCGGCCGAGGAACTCTACGACTTGCAAGCCGACCCCCGCGAGCTTGAAAACCTGGCCAAGGATCCAAGGCACGGGCCGACGCTCGCAAGGCTGCGGGCCGAACTCGACGGCTGGATGGCCCAGCAGGGAGACAAGGGGATGGCCACGGAAATGGTCGCCCACACCCGCCTGGGCCATGAGCGCACCAGCGCCTCCAAGGCCGAGCGAAATGATCCGTCCAAGCGCGAACCCGCGCCCTCCCCGCCCAAGCCGGCCGCCAAGGCGCCCGCCAAGCCGAATGTCCTGTTCATCGCGGTGGACGACCTCAGGCCCGACATCGGCTGCTACGGCAACACCATCGCGAAAACACCCAACCTCGACAGGCTTGCCGCGCGCGGGATCGTCTTCAACCGCGCCTACTGCCAGCAGGCCGTCTGCAGCCCGTCCCGCAGTTCGCTGCTCACGGGCAAGAGGCCGGACGCCACCAAGGTGTGGGACCTCAACACCCATTTCCGCTCCGCGCTGCCGGACACCGTGACCCTGCCCCAGCATTTCAAGGCCAACGGCTACCACACCGCCGCGCTGGGCAAGGTGTACCACCGCGGATTCGAGGATGGCCGATCCTGGAGCGAACCGCACTGGTATTCCACCGGCCAAACCGTCGACACCGACCCGGCCGACTGGCGCAAGCGCATCACCCAAAAAACAGGAAACGGAGTCGTTGAATACGCCGATGGCAAGCCCGAAAAGGACGAGGCCACCGGCAAGGCCAAGGGCCCGGCCTATGAGGTGAGCCCCAAGGCCGATGACGACCTGCCCGATGGCCGCACCGCCGCCGAGGCCGTCTCGCGGATCGCCAAGCTGGCCAGGCAGGACAAGCCGTTCTTCCTGGCCGTGGGATTCCTCAAGCCCCATCTCCCGTTTGTCGCCCCCAAGAAATATTGGGACATGCACGATCCGGCGAAGATTCCCGGTCCGTCCATCGCCACCCTTCCCAAGGGCGCCCCCGCCTTTGCCGGGCACGACAACGGCGAGATTCACGGCTACCAGGGCGTGCCCAAGGGCAACCCCATTCCCGAGGCGTTCGCCCGCACCCTGCGCCATGGCTATTACGCCTGCGTCAGCTACACCGACGCCCAAGTCGGCCGGCTTCTCGACGCCCTCGACCGCGAGGGGATCGCGGCCAACACCGTCGTTGTGCTGTGGGGCGACCATGGCTGGCAACTGGGCGACCATGGCCTGTGGCACAAGCACACCAATTTCGAGCAGGCCACGCGCGCGCCGCTGCTCCTCAGCATTCCCGGCAAGGCCACCGCCGGAAGCAAGTGCGAGACGCCCGTGGAATTCGTGGATATCTATCCCACCCTTGCCGAGGCGTGCCGCCTGCCGGCGCCCGCGGGAGTGGACGGCAAGAGCCTCCTCAGGCTGGTCGACAACCCCGCCGAGGCGTGGGACAGGGTTGCCATCAGCCAGTATCCCCGGCCCGGCGGCAAGGTCGGCGCCGGCGGCCCGGTCATGGGCTATAGCATCCGCGACGCACGCTGGCGGCTGACAGTCTGGCGCGGCCGCAAGAACGGGCAAATCGTGGCGACGGAATTGTACGACGAGAGGAACGACCCGGCTGAAACGGTGAACCTTGCCGACAAGCCCGACAGCAAGACGGTGATTGAGGCGTTGTCAAGGCACCTGCCGGTCGTCCGGTAGGTTGCCGGCCCAGTCGGGCCATGGCGCTTCGAATTCCACCGGCTTCCCGTCCAGCGGGTGCCGGAATTGAATCTTCCAGGCATGCAGGTTGAGCGGGCCATCTTCCAAACCCAGGGTCTGGATATCCCCCATCTTGCCCCCCGGCAGATACATCGGATCGCCAAGGACCGGAATCCCCAGGTGCCAAAGATGAACGCGGATCTGGTTCGTGCGGCCGGTGAGCGGTTGGACGAGAAGGAGCGCCGTGCCATCGGCATCGCGGCGCACCACCTTGAACTTGGTCATGGCGTCCAGGTTCCCTTCGCCGCCGGTCGCCCGTGATCCCCGGTGGCCCGGGGAATCGGAAATCGGCTCCTCGCATTGGAAGGTGTCTCGCGCGGGGTGGCCGGTGATTCTCGCCAGGTAGGTTTTATCGACCTCGCCCCTCTCGAAGCCCGGCTGCACGATCCGGGCGAACGCCCGGGTGCGCGTGAACACCGCCAGTCCGGAGGTGTTGGCGTCGAGCCTGTGGGCGGGCTTGGGTTTTTCCGGCGCGTAGGCGGTGGCCAGGATCGACTGCAGCGTGTTGCGGTTGAACCGGCCGCAGGGATGCATCGGCAAGGGCGCGGGCTTGTTGATCACGATGATCGCCTCGTCCTCATGCAGCAGCCCGATGGCCGGGTTCACCGGGGGCTCAACCTGGGCCCTTTCGCGGGTATGGAGCCTTTCACCGGCGCGCACCACACGGCTTGTGGATACCGGCTCGAGCCCGGCGTCAACGATGTCGCCGGCGGAGAATCGCTCATGCCAGTGCGCGGCCGGAACATGGTTGAACAGGTCGCCCAGAAACCCGAGTGCCGTCATGCCATCGTGCCGGGAATGCACCCGCAGCGGCCGGTAATTGTCCGCGGGAACGCTGCCCGGCAGGGGCTCGGCGGCCGCCCGGATTTTCTCCCGGCGCGCCTCGAGGCCGATGGCCCGCTCCTCCTCGGGCGACACGAAGCACCTTGGACAGGAAACTCCCTCCACGGTTCGCGGGTCGGCCATGTCACGGGGGGTGATGAGCGACTGGCACCGGTAGCAAAGGCCGTGGCCGCTTTCATCGAGTTCGGCGGCCAGGCCCACGCGCTTGTCGAAGACGAAGCATTCGCCAGCGTAATGCGCCCCGCCGCACTCCTCAAAATACTTGAGGATGCCGCCATCCAACTGGTACACCTCGCGGAACCCCTCGCGGATGAGGTAGGGTGCCGCCTTCTCGCAGCGGATGCCGCCCGTGCAGAACGAGACGATCGGGCGATCCTTCAGCTCGGCGGGAAGCCCGGCGACGGCCCCGGGGAAGTCGCGGAAATGCCGTATTCCGATGGGAAGGGCGCCACGGAAGGTGCCGAGTTCCACCTCGTAGTCGTTGCGGGTGTCAAGCAGCACGACGGGCCTTCCCTCGTCGAGCCAGCGCTTGAGTTCCCGGGCCGGCAGTCGGGGAGCGGGGTTCCCGGCCGGGTCGATCCCCTCCACTCCGAAGGCGATGATCTCCTTCTTGATCTTCACCAGCATGCGTGTGAACGGCTGTTCCCCGCTTTCGCTCACCTTGGGCGCGAGCGCTTCCAAGCCGGGCACCCGGCGCAGACAGGCCAAAAGTTCGTTGATTTCGCCGGCCCCTCCGGCCACGAACATGTTGATGCCTTCGGTGCTCAGCAGGATGGTGCCCTTGAGGCCCCAATCCTTGCAAAGGGCTGACAGTCGCTCTCGCAACGGCTTGAGGCCATCGAGCGGGGCGAACAGGTAACAGGAGATGTTGGTGACCATCGCCACGCCACTCATCCGGGAAACCGTGCCGCGATCAGGCCCGCGGCTTCCATGACTTTCCCATGGAACGCCTGATGAAATCCATCAGCCCGGCATATCGGCTTCCCGGATCGATGTAATGGTCGATCACGTAGAAGGCGAAGTAATAGGCGCGGCAGAAGCCCCACACGGCGGTGGCCAAAAGCCCCGCGGCGAGCCAGTCGGGATGCCTCAGCAGCAGGATCGCGGAGGCCGTCAGGCCCACCAAAAACATGAGCCCGCCCTTGATGAACAGCAGGGTCGGGCTCTTGATGTCGCCCACGGGGAATCCTCCCGGGGGAATAGGCGGTGGCCGCCTTTATTTTCCCAGGGCCTTGAGCATTTCGGCGGCCACGAAAGCGTTGCCGGCCTCATTGAGATGGACCCGGTCGGTGGTGAGGATGCCGGCCTCCTTGTCGGCGCCGTTGGCCTTGGCCAGGTGGTCGGCGAACGCCTTGCGGAGGTCGCAGAGGCCGGTTTTCTTGTCCTTGGCCAGCTTCCGGGTGATCTCGGAATACTGGTCGAGCTTGGCGTCGAGCTTGTTGGCCCCGCCTTTCTTCTCGCCGATCACGCTTGGCGTGGCCAGGATCACCCTCGCCCCCGCGGCCTGGATTTTCTCGACGATGCCGGCCAGGCCCTGCTCGAACCGTTCTGGCATGGTTCCCTTGGCGGGATCCCTCTCGCCGTGCCAGACGTCGTTGATGCCGATGTAGATCACCACCACGGTCGGCTTCTTGGAAAGCACATCGCGTTCAAGGCGCTTCTCGAGGTCGGGCACCTTGTTGCCGCTGATGCCGGCTCCGATGACCTCGGCGCCCTTGGTGTCGCCCTCGGCCAGCTTCTGTTTCACGAGGGTGACATAACCCTTGGGCCCCGCGCCTCCCTGGGTGATGGAGTCGCCTAAAAAGACGATCCGGTCGGTCGGCTTCACGGCGGCGGGCCCGGCCTGCGCCGGGGCGGAAAGGGTCGCGATCAACATGGCCAGCATGCGGAAAACTCCGTTCGGGTTGGGGATGGTCACTTGCGGAAAAAGGGGCTGGTGGCATCGCCACGGGAAAGCATGTAAGCCAGCAGGTCGAGCACCTCATCCTTGTTGAGCGTGTCGATCAGCTTGCCCGGCATCAGAGACACCGGCGAGGGCTTGATCGACTCGACATCCGACTTCTTCACTTCCTGCACCTTGGTGGAATCCTCGGGATCGGTCACCACGACCAGCGACGAGGCGTTCTCGCTGACAATCTTGCCCGCGATCACCTTGCCCGAGTTGGTCTCGATGGTGGAGGCGCGGTACTGGTCGGAGATCACCTTGTTGGGGTCGACGATCGACTCGGCGAGGTCCTTGGGGCTGAAGCGGCCCACCACCTGGCTCAGGTCGGGGCCCGTGGCTCCACCCTCGCCGTTGAAGCGGTGGCACACGACGCAGCGCGCCGATGCGAACGACTTCTTTCCGTTGGCGAAGTTGCGGCCCTTGAATCCGTCCTTGGTGAGGGCGGCCAGTTCATCGAGGGTCCACGCCTTGCCGGGACCGGCGGGCTTGGGCAGCGAGACGGCCTTGGCCGGCTTGCGCAGGCCCAGGGCCTCGATCGCCAGGCGGTCGGTGTCCTTGGCGTTCTCATAGGCGTCCTTCTCGATGTTGTTGAGGAACCCCTGGTAGCTGGCGCCTCCCGACTTCGTGCGCGCCTCGTTGAGAGCCGTGAAGTACGCCTTGCGCTGGTCGATCGTCCAGTTGTTCTTGAGGTTGCGGAGCGCGAAGAGGTAATGGATCTTCTGCGCGTCGGGCCGGTTGGCCATCACCTGGTTGATGGTTCCTCCGTAGCCGCGGTTGCGGGCCAGCAGGCCTCCCAGCGAATCTTCCTTGGCTTCCTCGGGCGGCCCGGCGAACAGTTTGGCGGCCTTGCCGGCCACCGTGGGCGAGTCGAGGTAGACGACCAGGTTGATCAGCTCCCGGTTCACGAAGGCTCCCTTGGCGGGGAACAGTGGATCGAGAACCGCGAGGGCCTTGGCCGCGGCGGCCTTTCCGGGTTCGCCCATGCGCACGAACACCACCTGCAGCGAGCGCAGCCAGTCGAGCATGAGGGGTTCGTCGAACGACTTGTGGTCGAGCGAGAGCAGGGCGTCCACCGCCTTGTCCTCGAGCGCCTTGTCTCCCTGACGCGCCAGGGCCACCACCCCCTGGATGCGGCCGGCGGGGCTTTCAATCCCGAGCACGGTGTCCTGCCACTTGGCCACGGGCTGGTGCTCGAGCGCCACGCGCGCGGCGTAGCGGATGAATCGGTCGTTGTGCGACAGGTGCGAGATGATGAACTTCAGGTCCTCATCGGTGGCCTTGGCGTCGCCGTGGAAGGCCTCGAGCTTTCGCCGCGACTGGCGCAGGAGGTCGTTGGCGTCCGTCTTGTCGTTGCCCCGCGCCACGGGATCCGTCGGTTCCTTCCCGACATAGGTCACCCGGTAGAGCTCCGATTGGGTGCCGCGTCCGCCCACGGTGAAGTACATCGCACCGTCCTTGCCGATCACCACATCGGTGAGCGGGAGCGGGGCGCGGGAAACGAACTCCTCCTTGGTGGCGGAGTAGGTGCTGCCCGAGGGGGCCGTGTGGATGGCGTACATCGTGCCGAAGGTCCAGTCGCAGATGTAGAGCGCCTTCTGGTATTTGGCCGGGAACTTCGCGCCCGTGCCGAACTCAACGCCCACGGGCGAACCCGGGCCGATGTCAACCATGGCGGGGAGGCTGTCGACATAGTAAGGAGGCCATTTGCCGGTGCCGCTGCGCCAGCCAAGCTCGCTGCCGCTGGTGGCGTGGTTCACGCGCGTGGGCCGGTACCAGGGCATGCCGAAGTCCCATTCCATGTCGGCGTCGTAGACGAACATCTCGCCCTCGGGATTGAAGGCGAAGTCGTACTGGTTGCGGTACCCGATGCTGACGATCTCCCACTCCTTGCCTTCCGGGTCGGTCTTGGCGATGTAGCCTCCCGGGGCGAGGATGCCGCGGGCGTGGCCGTTGGCGTCCCACTGGCGGGGCAGCAGGTGGTCCTCGTTCCAGTTGGAGGGAACGCGGCTTTTCTTGAAGTCGGACGGCGGCAGGGTGTGGTTCCCGCAGGAAACGAGGATCGACTTCCCGTCGGGAGACAGCCTCAGGGCGTGGGGCCCGTGCTCGCCCCCGCCCCTGAGATCCTTCAGCTTCACCACCTCGTCGAACTGGTCGTCGCCGTTGGTGTCCCGCAGGCGGTAAAGCCCGCTTCCCGGGCCGCCGTTGGCGCACGCGTAGAGGCTTCCGAAGGCGAACAGCAGGCCTTGGGCGCTCGTCATTTTCACATCGAGCTTTTCAACCTTGGTCGGTTCGTTGGTGCCCGCCTTGCCGGGGGTGACGCGGTAAAGGCCCATGCCTCCCTGGTCGCTGGCGATGAGGCGGCCCTTGTCGTCGGTGGTGAGGCAGACCCACGAGCCGTGCGTGGCCTTGGGCACGGTGAACAGGCGCTCGATCTGGAAACCTTCAGGCAGTTGGAACCCCTGGTTGGCCGTCGCGCCCCGGCCCACGGCCCCGGCGAACACATTGCCCCAAGGCTGGTCGCCCATCTTGCCCACAACCTTGGGCTTCGAGACGGTGTCGGGCTTTCCGGCCTCCGCCACCGACCACGATTCATCGGAGATCACTTCGGTGGACTTTCCATCGGCTCCGGTGATGACCATCCTGAAGGCGAAGCCGGCGGCGCTTCCCTCGTTGGCCACCTCCGCCACGATCGTGTTCTTGCCGGGCTTGAGAAGGTCGGTCACATCCTTGGTGACGGGAGACTGCCATTCGCCGCTGGAACCGGCGTCCTTGCCGTTCACCTTCAGCTTCACCTCGTTGTCGCAGGTGAACCGGCAGACGGCCTTGGCCACGGCGCCGGTTTCCAGTTCCTTGCTGATCAGGTATTTCTTGCTCGGGCTGGCGCCCCAGATCCACTTGGCCGTCGCGCCCTTGGCCATTTCGGGCTTGGAGGGCGGGGAAGTGGCCTCGGGTTTTTCAGCCGCGCCGGCGGGCCGGCTTTCCAACACCTCGGGCGCCTGGGTCACCACCGACTGCCCCGCCGCAGGCAGGGCCAGGGCCAACGCCCCCAGTGCCGCCAACCATGACTTCGCCTTCAGGTGTCGCTTCATTTCGTGCATGCCTCGGGGATACAGGCTTGGCTTGCCAACAAAAATGCGATTGTAACACGAAACGCCAGCTTTCAAACTCTTCCGTGCATCAACTTCGCCCATGCGTTAGCATCGTTTTGTCGCGCCCGCCAGCGCCCCACTCCAACCTCCCGGGATTCGTTTCATGCGGTGCCTCAAGCTGACTTTCCTTCTTTCGGCCATTCTCCTCGGTCCGCTCCCCGGCCAGGCCCAATCCGAGGCGCCCAAGCCGCTTCGCGCCGGCATGATCGGCCTGGACACCTCGCATGTGCCCGCCTTCGCCAAGCTGTTCAACGGGCCCAAGGCCACCGGCGAACTCGCCGGCATCCGCATCGTGGCCGGCTACCCCGGTGGCACCGACTTCGGCCCCAGCAAGACACGCGTGGCCAAGTTCACCGAAGACCTCCGAGGCATGGGCATCGAGATCGTCGACTCCATTCCCAAGCTGCTCGAAAAGGTGGATGTCGTCTTCATCGAAAGCGTCGACGGCCGCATCCACCTCAAGGAGGCCGCCCCCGTCATCAAGGCCGGCAAGCCCCTGTTCATCGACAAGCCCGCCGCCGGCACGCTGGCCGACGCCATCGCCATTTTCGACCTCGCCGCGCGGAACAAGGTTCCGTGCTTCTCCAGCTCGTCGGTGCGCTTCGGCGCGGGCCTGCAGGAACTCAGGAAGAACTCGTCGCTGGGTGCCATCGCCGGCGCCAGCACCTGGGGGCCTTGCTCGTACCAGGAGGGAACTCCCGACCTGTTCTTCTACGGGATCCATGGCGTGGAGGCGCTTTACACCCTCATGGGCACCGGATGCGAAACGGTCAGCCGCGTCCAGGCCGACGACGCCGACCTGGTGACCGGCGTCTGGAAGAACGGCCGTGTCGGCACCTACCGCGGACTCAGGCGCAACAAGGCCGAGTTCGGCGCCGTGGCCTTCGGCGCCAAGGCGATCGTTCCCATGACCAAGGGGGATGGCTACGAGCCCCTCTGCCGCGAAATCGGCAAGTTCTTCCGCTCGGGAGTCGCACCCGTGCCCGCCGCCGAAACCATCGAGGTGCTGGCCTTCATGGAGGCCGCGGACGAGAGCAAGAGGCAGGGCGGCAAGCCGGTCTCGCTGGCCGATGTCATGGCCAAGGCCCGCGCCGCCGCGCCCAAGGCCGACTGATTCGACATTCCTAAGTAACCTTTCGGAGATCCGTCATGAGCCGTTCAACAGACCGCCGGGTGTTCCTCGAGGATTCCATGCTCGCCGCCGCGGCGGCGGCCATGGCCTCGGCGCCCGCCGCGCTTGCCGCCGACGACAAGCCCACCGGCAGCCCGATGAACCGGGTGCGCGTCGCCATCATCGGCTGCCGCATCCGCGGCCGGGCCCACGCCGCCGAACTGGCCAAGGTGCCCGATGTCGAGATCACCCATGTCTGCGACCCCGACACCGACCTCTCCGCCGAACTGGCCGGCAAGGTGGAAAAGCAGGCGGGCAAGGCTCCCAGGCAGGCCCAGGACATGCGCCGCATCCTCGAGGACAAGTCGGTCGACGCCGTCTTCATCTGCACGCCCAACCACTGGCACTCCCTCGCCGGCATCTGGGCGATGCAGGCCGGCAAGGACGCCTATGTGGAAAAGCCGGTCAGCCACAACATCAGCGAGGGGCGCCGACTGGCCCAGGTGGCGCGCAAGACCGGCCGCATCTGCCAGGGAGGCACCCAGAACCGCTCGAACATGGCGCTCGCCGAGGCGGTCGAATACATGAAGGCGGGAAAGCTCGGCGAGGTGAGGCTCGCCCGCAGCATCATCTATGGCGGCCGAGGGTCCATCGGCCCCAAGGGGAATTACGAGATCCCCAAAAATGTCGATTACAACCTCTTCATGGGCCCCGCTCCCCTCTCCCCCCTCACCCGCAAGAACCTCCATTACGACTGGCACTGGGACTGGCAGACCGGAAACGGCGAGCTGGGCAACAACAACATCCACTCGATCGACATCTGCCGCTGGGGGCTCGGCATCGACGGCCTTTGCAAGTCGGCCATCAGCTACGGCGGCCGGTTCGGCTACACCGACGCCGGAGAGACGCCCAACACCCAGGTCTGCGTGTTCGACTTCGGCGGCAAGACGATCATCTCCGAGACGAGGGGCCTGAAGTCCGAGCCGTTCCGCGCCGGGTTCACCGGCGGCTGGCTGTTCCACGGCACCGAGGGTTCCATCGCGGGCAACTCGCTGTTCGACCACGCTGGCAAGATGGTGAGCACCTTCTCGGGCAAGCGCCGGGCCGAGAGCCACTTCGCCAACTTCATCCGCGCCGTGCGCAGCCGCAAGCGCGACGAGCTCAACGCCGAGATCACCGAGGGACACCTTTCAACGGCGCTTTGCCATGTGGGCAACATCTCGTGGAGGCTGGGCAAGGAGGCGAGCCCGGCGGAAATCCGCGAGCGGATGAACGGGCTCAAGGCGCGCGAGCAGGCCGCCGACGCGCTCGACCGCACCTTGAGGCACCTCGCCGACAACAAGGTCGACCCGGAAAAGACGAAATTCGTGCTGGGCGAGGTCCTCGAGATCGCCCCGGGCAAGGAGGAGTTCACCGGCAACGCCAAGGCGAACGCCCACCTTTCCCGCGACTACCGCAAGCCGTTTGTCGTGCCCGCCGAGTCGGAGGTTTGACGGGAGGTTGATTAGCCGATGAACGAGCCTTCCCGTGTGCCAAAATGGGTTGAGAAGAATTCGTCGGTCACGCGGTAGGCGTTGTCAAACACGCGCACCAGCCCCCGGGTTCCGGGGCCTGTCGTGGCGATGATCTCATCGATGCCGTCGCCATTGATGTCGAGCGCCACAAGTCGCACGCCACCTCTGAAGTTTGGCGCGAAGGCATTGAAGGCCGCTGGTCCGCCCGACATGGGCGGATAGACCATGATCGCTGATCCGGCCGCGGCGCCCACCACGATTTCCTTCAGTCCGTCACCGTTGAGGTCGGCCAAGGCAATGGAATTCGCCATCGCCTCCGAATTGAACGCCGTGATGTTACGCAGAACGGAGCCATTCCTTCCATTGAGAACCCTGAGCCTGCCATTCGCCACCGAAACGGCGATATCGTCCACGCGGTCTCCGTTGATGTCACCCGCGCTGATGGCCACCATTCCCGAGTACCCAGGGAATGCCGTGAACGACCTTAGCAACGCCCTGCTTCGCGCGTCATAGGCGCGAACCAATCCGGCAGTGCCTTGGCTGGCAACGATGAGGTCTTTCACACCGTTTCCATCGACATCACCCGCCGCGACCACCACGCCTCGGGCGCTTCCGGGAAAGGCTGAAATCGTCGTCATCAGGAAGCCATTGGCGCCGTCGAAGATGCGAACCTGTCCTCCGGCGAGGCCGGCCCCGGCACCATAAATCACATCGTTGAAGCCGTCGTCGTTGACATCGGCCTGTGCGATGGAAAGAGCGCCCGTGAAGCCCGGGAACGGCATCTCGATCCTGGCACTCACCACTGTCGGCGTTCCAGGGTTTATCGTGGTTGAAAAGACGGCGGCCTGGCCCCTCACGGCACCTGTGGAAGCGATCCGAAGCGTGTACTTGTCATCGTTGACAATGGTCGCGCGCGCGGAAGGCGTTGCCAGGCTCACACTTCTGCCGGATGTGTTCAATTGGCTGCCCGTCAATGTCAACTGTTCGTCCCTTTCCACCAGGTTGTCTTGGATGCTGGGCAGGAAACCCGTTCCTGAATGCGATCCGGCAGGAATGACCACGGATATGGGCATGTCGGCGAAATCCCGTCGCGAAGCCGTGTCGCCTGTCGCGATTCCCGGCGTCAGCCGAAGCAGGATATCCGTGTCGACCCTTTTGTCGAGCACCAATCGAATTGGCACCAATGCGCCTTCTATGGCGGAACCCGAAACCATCGTCAGGCGGGCGAAGTCGTCGTTCAGGATGGTGCCGGTAGCCAACGGCATGGGCAAGGAGACAGCGCGTCCCCCCGCGGCGAGGTCTCGCGCCGAAACGGTCACGGTTTCGTCCCTCTCAACAATCTCATCCTGGATTGTCATCATCTGGAATGTGCCGGTTACCTGGCCCGCGGCGATGGTGAGGATTCCTGATTGGGAAGCAGGAATGTCGTCGCGATTTGCGGTGTCTGAAAATGATCCCTCAACGCTGATTCGCATGGAAACATTGACATCGACCGGATTTGTCAAGCTTGCCGTGAAAGCGAGGTTGGATCCTTCAAGGGCCGCGGCCGGATTGATCGCGACCACCGACGAATCGTCATTGACGATGGTGCCGCGCGCCGTGCCCTGGTCAATACCCGTGTTTCGCCCGGTGGCATTCATGTTCGAAATCACAACATCGAAAACCTCATCCAGTTCCACCAGGTTTTCAGAAATGGTTGGTATGGCCGCGATTGTCGAAAGCTGTCCGGCTTGAATATCCACGACTCGCTGCGACCCATCGAAGTCGATCCCGTTTTGCGCGCCGCCGGTGACGGCAACGGGTGACAGCGTGATCGAGAGGTTAATGTCCAGGACCTGGTTGATGGATACGACAAAGTTGATGGCGCTTCCCTCAAACGCCGAGGCGGGCGAAATCCGGGCCATCACCGGTGTCAGTGTCACTGAGTCCCCGAGTGTGAATGGACCTTGATAGGTATTGCCGGCGAGGTCGCTGATGCTTGAGCTTTGAACGATATCGGGCCTGATCGATCCGGAACCTGTCAAGCCGGTCAGGGTTATCGTGAATGCCGATGGATTGCCGGTTACTGGCGCTATCAATCCGATGGTTCCGCTTGCCGTTCCCGTTCTCGTGATGGCGAAATCCGACGGATTCAGGGTTGCCGCGTCTATCGATTCGTTGAAAGTCACGACGAAATTCACGGACGACATGGGTGTCGCTGCCGTTCCAATCCGCGTGATCGAGACCACCGTCGGTGGCGAGCGGTCAATGACATAGGTTTGCCCGCCCGTGAATCCTTGGGATCTCACATTGCCTTGCCTGTCGGCAACGGATCCCGTGAAGTCAAGTCGCAGGATGCCTGCCCCCGTGATGTTGGTAATGCCGACATCAAACGATGAATCACCGCTTCCCGCGACGGCTGTCAGCGATGTGATGACACCCCCCGTTAATCCTGATGCCAGGTTTGGTGCCAAGTCGGCAATCGAGAAGGTTGCTGGATCGACGGGTTCATCAAAGTTGATTCGGTAGGTGACCGATGATTGGTTGGTGAATGCGTCGGTCGGCAATTGCCTGTCGATTGATAGAATAACCGGAGACTTTTGGTCTACTAAATAGGATTCGCCGCTCGCAAACCCGGCGGTTTGTATGTTGCCCGTCAAATCTGAAAATGGTCCGCTGAGAACGAGCCTTACCTCCGCGTTCCCAACCACCCCGGAAACCGAAATATCAAAACCAATGTTTCCAAGCCCGCTTGTCGGGGTTACGGAGGCGATCACGCCGTTTACGGAACCATTCAGGACCGTGAGCATGAAGTCGGAAACGGTAAGGCTTGAGGCGTCAATCGCCTCGGATAACATCACCCTCCAGACAAGGCCGGTCGCGTTGGTCAATTGGCCTGCGGGATTCGCGCGTGTGATGGAGTTCACCACGGGTGCGGTGCGGTCGAGGGTGTAGGCTTCGCCGTTGGTGAAGGCTGTGGTCAGTGCGTTGCTGGCCAGGTCGGAGACGGTTGGACTGGCGGCGAGGTCGATGCTCACCGTTCCGTCGCCTGATCCCGTGGAGACGGTCACGGTGTAGGTGGTGCCCGATCCGGTCACTGTGGTGACCGAGGCGCCGGTGATACCGGTAACATCCATGGCGAAGTCGCTGGCGTCGACTCCTGACACCGCCTCGCTGAAGGTGACGGTGAACTGCGCGGAGGGGGCGTTGGTGGGATTGGTCGCGCCGGAGAGGCGCGTGATGGAATTGATGACGGGGGGTGTGCCGTCTGGCGCGAAATCGAGTCCCCGGAAAACATAATTGGCACCAGCAGTGGCCACGACGGTGGC
>JAGWVO010000255.1 GCA_018970845.1 Planctomycetota bacterium | reverse complement strand
CAAAAACATGGCAATTGCCATCCCTGTCGATTGCCAACAGAAGGTTGTTTACCGACACAATGGAAGCGTGATGAGCCTTGCCAAGTCGTTCTGTCCAATGTCTCTTGCCTGTTTTCGGGTCCAGACACCAGGCGATGCCCTGGTCGGTCACGCCAAACACCAAGCCGTTGGCGGTCACGGGCGAGCAAGTGTATAGGGCGTTGGCTGTTTCTTTCCACAAAACCTTGCCACCGGATTCGATGTCCACACCCCAAAGCGAGTTTTCCGGGCTGCTGCCCGAGACCACGGCAATGCCATCACAAACCACCGGGGTGGCCACGAACTTTTCCGTTGGTGTTTCCACCCGCCAATCCACCTTGCCCGTGCAAGTGTCAAACGCCGTCAGGCCCCGGCAGCCAGCCAACAGGGCCTGCTTGTTGTCCTTGCCTGGAATCGGAGTGCTGAAGGACCTCACCGGATTGGTCCTTTCGTGGCGCCACAAGACCTTCCCGGTTGAGGGATCGACAGCAGCGACGAATCCGCTGGCGTCATTGTCGGCGGCAATAAGGATCTTGCCATCCTGCAGCATTGGGCTGCTGCAAAACCCATGCTTGTTGACATAGCGGCCCATGTCCACACGCCACATTTCCGATCCGCCATGGTCGTAGGATGCAAGGACATACCTGTCCTTGTCGAGGAAGCTGCAGTAAACCTTGTCAAATGTGGCCAGTGGGGTGCTGTTCGCGCATGAACTCAACTGGTGCCGGGTCTCAAGGGGAGCCTTCACCACCTCCCGTTTCCAAGCCTCCTTGCCTGTTTCCAGGTTGTGGCAGACAAGCAGCCTTTCGCCAGTGGGCTCAAGGCAGGTAGTCAAAAAGATCTTGCCGCCCGAGACGACTGGAGAGGAAAAGCCCACACCGGCCAACGGAATCGACCAGCGGATGTTTCGGTCCGGCCCCCACTTGCCGGGGATCAAAACCCCTGGCGCGGAGGCGTTGGCCAACGGGCCCCGGAATTGATTCCAGTCGGCACAGGTGGCGAAGCCTCCAAACAGGCAGGCCATGGTCGCCAAGCCGCGCACCTGCATCATTTCGGGGACCCTCCCGCTGCCTGATCTTTAAGGATCTCGGCCTTGAGAAGGACAATCGACCGGCACAGGCTCAGGTAGCTTTCCGCCAGTTCCTTGCGTTCTGGGTGGGCCGCCGCGTCGTTTTTCATCCGCTCCGCCGTTTCCTCCAGGGTTTTCAGTATCCCCGCCCTTGCATCCGAATTCATGCCGGCGGTCTTTGCCATGGGTTCGGCCGCGGGAATCGCCGGCAGGGAGACAGCCCCCGTGTCAGCCTTGATGATTTCGCCGCTCGCCAAACCGAAAACGATGGCACCGTCTTCCCCGCTGGCGATGGAGAGCGGAGAGTTGGTGAATGTTTCAATAACCGCAGATACTTCGCCAAGTGCTGACCAAACGACCGCCCGCCTGTCGCGGCCGATGCTCAGCCAGCGGTTTCCGGCAAGGGCCGCGACAGCCATGGCGCCTCCATCATGTGCCATCCACGAGGCGATCTCGCCGCCATGGTGCGCGTCCCAAACCCTGATTTTTCCATCCGCCGCCGCGGTGGCGAGAGCGTTGCTGTCGGCGCGCCAGGCGATGGAATGAACGGCGGCGCCGCCCGAGCGCAGCGCGTGAACCTTGGCCCCCGTCTCCGATTCCGTCAGCAAGGTGGTTCCCGATCGGTCGCCGGTGGCCAGCAACAATCCCTCCGGGCTGAATCGTGCGTCCATGATCCAGTCGATATGGTCCTTGATCGTGTGCGAGAGGGTTCCGTTCGAAAGTTTGTAAACCTTCACCGCCCGAGAGGTACCCGCGGTTGCCACACGGTCGGTTTTGGCATGGATGTCCGCCGCCATGATGGTGTCGAAATCCTCGCCAAAATCACGGACATGGCTGGGTGGTGAAACGCGCAGCAGCGACGCCTTGCCCGATTTTCCGGACTCCCCGCCGGCCATGAGCAACCATGGGCCCGATGCGCGCACCACACGCACCTCCGGTTCTCCGAATGGCACGGCGACACCACCGCCCTGGGGCGAACCTGTCCCATCCCCGATGCCCAAGGCCCCGGCAAGCGGCCTCGCGACCGACCCATCTGGCAGCAAGGCGACGGAAACAGCGGCGGGAAGACGGCGGGCGGGCGCCATCGGCTTGGATTCCAGCTTTTCCATTGACTTTTCCTGGCCTGCCGCGGACATCGCCACGGTGGCGGCCTTTGGCAGGTCCTTGCGTTCCGGCAGGCCGGCGGAAATCCAACGCTCGATCATGATCAACTCGGATTCCGGTATCCGCGCGCTGTTGGGGGGCATGTGGGGGGCGTCGATGTGGGCGACCATTCGAAAAAGAAGGCTTTCACGGGGCTTGCCCGCTGTCAGCGATACCCCGGAATCGGAACCGGAAAGGATTGAGGCCTTCGAGGTCATGTCGAGTCCGCCGCGCGGCCTTTCACCGTTGTGGCAGTTCAGGCAGTGTTTTTTGAATACGGGCTTCAGATCCTCAAACGACACGGCAGGCGGTTTTGTTTGCCCCGCCGCCAGCGCGCACAAGAAGATGGCTTCAAGCATGGCTTGCCTCAGTGATTGAACATGAATTCCCGGGAATTCAGCAAGGACCAGAAGATGTCCTCAAGCATGACACGGCGATCCGGTTGGTTTCGGGCAATCCCGGCCAACCCCAAACGCTCGTTGGCATCCGGCTTGCGCGAGAACGCCACGATGAACAGTTGCTCGACCGCGGTCGAAGTGTCGCCCGGCTTTTCCAAGATTTCCTTGAGCCTGGAGCCCGAGGCGATTTTCGCTGTCGTGTTCTCCCCGTTGAGCATGTGCAGCGCCTGCGACAGCGTCGGTTCCGACTTCACCTCGCAGGCGCAGGGTGTTTCGCGGGTTGCCCGCCCGAAGGTCGTGAGGAAATGGTTGGTCGTGCGCCCGTCCAGGAGCTGAACGGCCTTGGTTCCGGCCGGGCGACCGGGAAACTTGTTCGGTTCCCCCGTGGCCTGCGCGAGGCAGTCGAGCAGCACTTCAGCGCGCATCCTCCTGATGTTCGCCACCGCGAACGCGGCGCTGTCGGCCTGTGAGGCATCCTTCTTGGTCGTCGCCAGTTGGTAGGTGCGGGATTGGCAAATCAAAACGGCCAACTTGCGCATGTCGAAGCGGCTTTCAAGCAGTTGGCGCGTCAGCAACTCGAGCAACTCCGGGTTGCTGGGAGGATTCGATGAGCGGACATCATCCACGGGTTCAACGATGCCCCTGCCCATGAAATGCGACCAGGCGATGTTGGCCACATGCCGGGCGAAGTAGGGGTTGGCGGGGTCGGCCAGCCACTTCGCCAAGGCCTCCCGGCGATCGGCGCCCGTCGGCACGGGGGAATCGCTCCTGCTGCCAAGGAATCGGGGGACGGCGGGCTTTTTTGTCAGGGGATGCTCAATTTCCCCCTCACCGCGGTTGAAGATCACGATCTCCCTTGGCTCCGGCGCTGACTTGTACCCGACTTGGGAGAAAAACGCGGTGAAGCCGTAATAATCATCCATTGTCCACCGGTCAAACGGGTGGTTGTGGCACTGGGCGCACTGGATGCGCATTCCCAGGAACGCCTGGGCCACATTTTCCGCCAGCGTCGCTGGCTCGGTTTCCGTTTGGTAGTAATTCGCGGCGGGTTTCTCAAAAGTGCCCCCGGTGGTTGAGAGGATTTCAGACACAAGCTTGTCGATGGTGGCCCCCGAGGTAATCCGGTCACGCAGCCAATCGTGGTACTTGCCCACCCCCTTGGGGCTGGCGCCGTTGGCCGTCCGTATCTGAAGCATCTCGGAAAAGCGCATCACCCAAAGGTCGTGGAACTCCGGGCGCCCCGCCAGGGCTTCGACAACCCTGTCGCGCTTGTCGGGGCGGTTGTCGGCGAGGAATGCCTCCAGCTCGGCTGGCTCGGGAAGCCTGCCGTTGAGGTCGATCGACGCCCTTCTCAGGAAGACGGCGTCATCGCAGGTGTCAGCCGGCGCGATGTGCAGTTTTCCCAGCCGGGCATGGACAGCCTCGTCGATCGCGTTGCGCGCCACGACATGCGGGAACACAAATTTACTGTCCGCCGGGCGCGTGATGATCGAGGTGCCCGAGGTGAGGGTCGCGAACCGGGCCAAGATAAACGCCTCGCCCCGTCCCGTCGGAGTGACCATGCCCTGGGCGTCGGGTGTCGCGACCCCGTCGTTGCTTGAATAGAAGGCGCACAGGTGGGTGACATCGCGAATGCTGCCATCGGAGTAATCCGCGGTGACCACCAGGCGGCCGCTGCCCTTGTTCTCCTCCATCACCATGGCGGATGGATAAACCCGGATTGCTGTTGGCTGTGCGACAGATGCGCAGTCGTTCTTGGCGCCCTCATGGATCCAGCGGGTCAACTGTACGTGGAACGGGGAGCCCGGCTCGATCTTCTTGCCTCCGGTGTGGGGCACCGCGCCCAAGGCCTTGGTCACAAGGAGCGATTGTCCAGCCCGGGAGATGCTGACCCGACGGTCCGCGATCTCCTCCACCAACCGGAAGTGGTCTCCAAGCGGATCAAAACCGAATAGGGAAAGGCGGAAACCATCCTTCCCTGCCGCCGCACCGTGGCATTTGCCGCCGTTGCAACCGGCCCGTGTCAGGATTGGCATCACATCACGGCTGAAGCTGACGGCGGCGGGCTTGCCTGAGCCTCGAACCGAGAGGGGAACCTCGATCTTCACATCCCGCCCGGTGACCACGAGCACCCCTTCACCGTCGCGCGCGGCCCGCAACCGGCCATTTTCCAATCCAGCAAGTCCGGCTGGCCGGGTTTCAAACTCGCACTCGCGCGTGACCTCCGTCGTCAGGCCGTCGGCGCGGGTCGAGAAGACCGACAACTGCTGGAAATCCTGCCCCGGCCGAAGGTCGATCCTTGGGGGGAAAACCTCCGTCCTGGGAGCAGCAGCCAGCATAATGTAGGCAAAATAGGTCCAGTTCATGTCGTTCTCCCGTTACGGCCGGGGCTTGCTGGTCGCCTTTGACCGCAGTTGTTCCAGCCGCGACAGCGGCCGCCCGTCGGGACCAATGGCGCCCGAACCGGGGGGCTCGATCCTCAGGGTGGTGCCGCGCGCGACATACTGCGTGACTTTTTCACCACCAATGACCATGGAGATGGCGCAGACGATGTTCCGGTGCTCACCGACCGGACCATCGGCCGCAACCACGGCCTCCGCTGGCACTGACAAGGCGCCTCCGCCCAATGGCGCATCGGCCGCCGTCACCCGCGGCGGAAGTTCCAGCAGTCGGGCGGTGCCGGAGTGGGGCATTCCGGGTTTCATGGGAAGCGCCATCAAAGCTTTTCCTCCCTGGCGGGCCACCAGGTTCACAGGTGGTGATTCCACCAGTCGCGGAATCACCCGCAGGGTCACGAAACGGGAGCAAACGCGGCCTGAGCCCCCCTCGAGGGCCCGGGCCTCAATTGCCAATGGGAATTCCCCGGGGACGGCTCCCGGAAGCGCCGTCAATTCAAATTCCCCGACCGTCTTGCCGGGCGGCAGTTTCACGATCTCCGGAGCTTCCACCCAAGCCGGCAGCATCGGCACC
>JAGWVO010000254.1 GCA_018970845.1 Planctomycetota bacterium | reverse complement strand
AACCGCCAGCTGGCCTCGACGGCCGCGACTTCCTTTCCGCCAGGGCCGGTGATCCGCCCCCCGCCCTTTGGGGCCACAGGTCGCGCATGGATGAAAGGCTCGACCTGGTCAGGTCGGTGTTCGACGGCCGGTTTGTCCTCATTCGCAATTTCCACTTGCAGCGCCCGCATGGCCAGCATGTCGCGTACCAGTTCGAAACGCCAACGACCCGGATCTGGAAAGACCTGTTTGACCGGGGAAAGCTCAATGCCGTCCAGAGCCGCTTCTGGATGCCCCGCGAGGCCGAGGAACTGTACGACCTCGATGCGGATCCGCATGAGACCGTGAACCTGGCCGACTCTCCGGCCAGCCAGGCCGACGCCGACAGGCTGCGCCGGTTGCTGCGCGAACGCATCCTCAAGACAAGGGACTTGGGCTTCGTCCCCGAAGGGATGCTTGAAACGATGCGAGGCGCCAACGCGCCGCTGGAATGGGGGGCCCGCGACTCCAACTACCCGCTTGAAAAATTGCTGGAAGCCGCGTTGCTGGCGGCACGCAAGGATGGGGAAGCCGGGCGGATCCTGGCTCTTTCAAGGGAATCCCACCCCGGACTTCGCTACTGGGCCGCGATGGGCGCGGCTTGCCGCCCGGGGGAGTCCGCCACCCTGAGGCCGATGCTGCTTGGGCTTCTGGCGGACGCGTCGCCCTCGGTGCGCGTTGCCGCGGCCGACGCCCTGGCGCGGACATCCAGAACCGACGCTCCCAAGGCCAGGGAAATCCTGCTGGCGGCGGCATCCATCGGGGAAAACGGCTTGCCCGCGACCTTGGAGGCGCTCAACGCCCTCGACGCCATGGGACCGGCCAGTCCGGAGGAACTTAAGAGGCTTGAAAAAGGCCTTGCCGGGGCGGACAAGGTGAATCAGCGCCTGCGCAGCTACACCGAGAGGCTGATGGATTCGCTGAGGGGCGCCCGATAAGGACCGGGTGCTGAAAAACCAAGCGGGGGAAGGCAAGGCCCTCCCCCGCTTGGCACATTCCAAAGGTTGCCGGAACCTCAGCCGCCGGCGGTTTCAGGAGCCGGGTCGGTGTCGCCGGCCCACGGTCCGGCGAGCTTCATGTAGTCGTTGGGAATGACGACGCTGCCGCGGTCGCCGGCGGCCCAACCGGCCACCTGGGAGGGCTTGCCGCGCTCCTTGCTGCGCTTCTCCAGCCGCGCGGCCCACGAGGCGTCGGCCTCGGCCGGCTTGCGTTCCTTGTCGTTCCAGAACAGGACCCGGCCCGTCCGGTAACTCTGCACGCCCATCGCCACGGTGGTGAATGCGGCGGCGCCAAGCTCGGGGGTGCTCCAGGTGGCGCGGTCGCCGCGGCGGACGCAGTCGAGGAAGTTGCGCCACAGCAGGGTGGTGTCCTCGTTCTTGGCCAGGGGACTCTTGGCATCCACGAACTCGCCCTTGATGCTTTCCTCGAGACGGGCGGGGATTCCGGCGCGCTTGTCGGGATCGTCGCGGATCACCTGGTAGCCGCCCTTGACGAACTTGATGGTGCCAAGCCGGCCGCGGATCACCTCCTCCACGGGATAGCTGCTGATCATGGTTGCGCTGATCACCAGCTGGCAACCCTCGTGGTAGTCGGCCACGATGGTGGCGACATCGGGCACATCACGGCCGTCATATTCAAGGTAGAGGCCGCCCGCGCCGGTCACCCGGCCGGGATAGCGCACACCCATCGCCTCGATGAGGTGGGTGGTCTGGTGCACGAACAGGTCGGTGAACATGCCGCCGCCAAACGGCCAGTAGAAGCGCCACTGGGCGAACGCCGCGCGGTCGAACGGAATATTGGGACCCAGGGGCACGCCGGGGAAAATGCTCTGGTCGTGTCCGAGGAACATCTTCCAGTCGATCGTCTTCGGGTTCATCTGGCGGTAGAGGCGGTAGTAGCGCCACTGGCCCTCGATGCTGTTGCGGTAGTAGCTGGTCTGGCCCTGGGCGACATGCCCGATGAGGCCCTTGCGGATCGCCTCGTTGGCCATCCTCCATGAAGGGTCGGCCATCGACTGCACGCCGACCGTCATCACCCGGTTCTTCTTCTGCATCGTGTCGACGACGGCGTGGGCCTCGTCGATGGTGCGAACCATCGGCTTTTCGCAGTAGACATGCTTGCCGGCGTCCGCGGCGTCGATGCTGATCTTGGCATGCCAGTGGTCGGGCGTGGCGATGCACACCGCGTCGACCTCCTTCAGGTCGAGCACGCGGCGGTAATCCTTGGTCACATGCTGCTTGTCGTCGGGGTTCAGGCCGACCTTCCTGGCCGAGGGATAGAGGCCCTGGCTGTAAACCCGTTCCTCCTTCACGCCGCCGTTCATGCGGGTGAACTTGCCCTCGTGCCCGTCCCAGACATCGCAGACGGCGACGGCGGCGACATCCCCGGGCTTCTTGGACATCTCGTTGATGATGTCGAGGTGGGCCTGGCAACGGCCACCCACCCCGATGAAGGCGATGCCGAGCTTGGCGTTGGCGCCCAGCACCCTCTTGTAGCTCGCGGCGCCCAGGGTGAGGGCGCCACCCGCCGCGGATTCCTTCAGGAAAGAACGCCTGCTACGACCAGCCATGCGACACCTCGGTTCATCGGGGAAGAGGAAAACCAAATCCAGGATTCGTCACTTGGGAGCGAGCATCGCCGACATGCGCTTGCCTTCCATGGAGGCGCCGCGCTCGACCTTGGCGACATCGGCGAGTTTTTCCAGCATGAGGTCGAGGACTTTCTTACCCTCCTCGATGTGCTGGAGTTCGCGGCCGCGGAACTGCACCGATAGAAGCACCTTGTCCTTGTGCTCGAGGAACTTCCTCACCGCGTTGATCTTCACCTCGACATCATGGTCGCCTGTCTTGGGCCGAACGCGCACTTCCTTGAGCTTTTGCTGGTGGACCTTGCTTTTGTTGGCCTTGCGGGACTGCTCGTAGCGGAACTTGCCATAGTCGAGGATCTTGCAGACCGGCGGCCTTTCGTTGGGCGCCACCTCCACGAGGTCGAGTCCGGCTTCCCGGGCCTTCTCCAAGGCTTGCAGGGTCGGGACAACGCCCAACGGCTGCCCCTCGGCGTCAATCAGCCTGACAGGGCTGATCCTGATTTGTTCATTGATACGATGTCCCTGATTTTGGGGGGGCGGCATGCCGCCGCGGTCGAACGGTCGAATACCCGACTCTCCTGGCTTGTTGGCTCCGCAATCAATTCGGGTCGGACGACCGGCGCGTCCGCATCACCCCGGCGCTTGGCCAAATGCGGCATTTGTCATCTTACCCGCGCCGTCCAGCCGGGGGAAGACTGCCGATGGCGGATTCCCCATTTTTCCATCCGCAACGCGGCTCCAATCTTAAAGTATTTTCATATAAGGGTTTGCAATTCAATTATGTTCTTCCCACGGTTGGACCCGCTTCCGGACCCGCTCGGACGATCCGCCGTTTCCCTGCCCCAAACCGGGATTGAACTTGCGTCGTTGGCATGCTTTTTCGCCCATCGGCGGTCTTTCTTTTTTTCCACCCCGGCGGTAGCATGTCGCGTGTTCAAATCCGGGAGGCGCCGCCATGCTCAACACGCCGCTCACCGACTCGTTCACCCGGGAATTGCAGCAGAATTGGTTTCCCGGAACCTCGAATCCGGCCCTCGACCATCTCCTGAAGTTGTTGGAGACCGCCAGTCCACTCCTGGTTCATGGATGCTTCACCAAGTTTCCGCCCCAAGGATGCCTGGCCACTCAAATTGCATGGCACCACGACAAGACATCTCATCTTGGCCAAGATGCTGGCATTATCTGGCTTGACCAAGTTGCCAAACTTAACCCGATTTCGTCCATCGTGCTTTCCACTTGGGATATGCTCGGTTCCCGCGATGTCGGCCTTCGCCATGCGCTCATCGACCAGTTCCGCTCCGAACGCAGGCGACGCATCCGCCATCAGCGCCTGCGCAGGTCGATGCCCGCCGCCTGATCCCTTCACTCCCCCAGGCAGGCCATGATCGATCGCGTGCCCGAACCCGAGGTCATGGACGAGGCCGAGGATGCCTTGGCCTACGACGCGATGGATCATTCCGTGGTGAACGCCGCATTCGTCACCGATTGCCTGGCCCATGGCGAAGCATGGGGTCCTGTGCTCGACCTGGGCGCCGGCAACGGCCTGATCTCGATCCTGCTCGCCGAACGGCTGCCGGGCCGGGCCGTGGTCGCGGCGGACGCCTCCCCCGCCATGCTCGCCCTGGCCGTGAAACACATTCGAAACCGTGGCTTGGCCGGCCGCGTCCGGCCCGACCTGGTTCGCGCGCAACAATTGTGGCACCACGACGGGTCGTTCCCGCTGGTCGTCTCCAACAGCCTGATTCACCACTTGGCCGATCCGCTGCCGGCGCTACATGAGGCATGGCGGGTCGCCAGCCCCGGCGGCCGCCTGTTCTTCCGCGACCTCGCCCGGCCGGAAGACGAATCAACGCTCGCCAGCCTGGTGGAACGCCACGCGGCGGGCGCGCCTCCCCGGGCCAGGGCGCTTTTCACCGATTCGCTGCGCGCGGCCTTCACCGTGGGCGAGGTTCGCGACATGGTGGCCCGCCTGGGCTGCGGCCCCGATACCGTGTCGATGACCTCCGACCGCCATTGGACCTGGTCGGCGGCAAAATTCCGGCCATAGGCGAAGGCCGCCGATCGTGGTGAAACGGGAACGCCGGCGCACTTGGCCGATTGGCCTGCGAACCACGGCGCGCATGCTGACTTACGCACCCGCGGCAAAACACAATATCAATCACGGGTCATCTATTCTGGACGAAACGGCGGTGGCCAAGGAGCGTTCGCTCCTTCCCCGGCCGCTTCAAAACCGGCGGGTTCACGCGCCTGACATCATCTCGTCGATCCGCTTTGTCCCGATTCCGATCGGACGGTCAATCGGAACTCCCATGCAGGCCAGCAGGGTCATGAGCAGGTCGCCCTGGTTGGCCTTGGCGGACAGGAAGCGCCCTGTCCTGAGGGAACCGCCGCCGCCCCCGGCGATGATGAACGGCAGGTTTTGGCGGGTATGGGCGTTTCCATCCTCGAGGCCCGAGCCCCACATCATGATGCAGTTGTCCAAAAGGGTGCCGTCGCCCTCCTTCAAGGCGGCCATCCTTTTCACCATGTGGGCAAATTGCGAGATGTTGAAAGCCGTGATTCCGGCGACCTTGGCCATCGTCTCGGCGCGGTTTTGGTGATGGGTGTGGGAATGATGCTCGCCCGCGATGCCGAGCTCGGGATAAGTGACCCCGTTGGGCGTTGAACCTATGTAGGTGCTCACGCGGGTGGTATCCGTCTGGAACGCCAGGACATTGAGGTCGCACATGACCTGCATGTATTCGCTGCGCTTGTCTCCCAAGGGGATCTTGACCTCGATCGGAGGCGAGTCGGAGGAGTCGCGCCTGCCGGGGGCGACGCCGGCTTTCTGCAAGGCCGCGTCCTTTTGGCGATTCTCGATCGCCGCGATGCGCCGCTCAACGGCACGGACGCTGTCGAGGTATTCATCGAGCTTGCGCTGGTCGTCCTGGGCAAGACGCTTGCGCAGGTCGCTGGCCCCGCCGAGGACCAGGTCGAGCATTCCGCGGTCGAGC
>JAGWVO010000253.1 GCA_018970845.1 Planctomycetota bacterium | reverse complement strand
TGATGGTGTCCGGACCACGCATGCTTTTCTTGGTTTCATCCGTGACAAGGCCAACCATCCATGCGGCTTCCCTGCCAGTCATTCGTTCCAAGGCGGTTTTCATCTCCTTGGAAGGCTCTTTCCTGATTCCACCAGTGAGGCATTCAATAATGTCGTCCTTCGCGTTGCTGGCGACAACCGCCTCCTTGCCGATGAATCCGGCATAGATGGGGAACACCGGAGTGGTCATTTCCCAAACGGTGGCCCCTTCCTCAGCATATTTCTTGACTGGTGCGCCGTTTTCCTTGCCTTGTTTTTCAATGGTTTTGGCGATCTTGGCGGGATTGAGCTTGCCACGGGCGACAATCACAAAGCGGCTTTTTTCGCGCTGGCCGCGTGAGGAAATCAGGAGGGAATCTATATCGCGGAATGGATCGATTCCCGTGCTTTCCATGATTTCCTGAACCGTTTCATTTGCCGCCAGCAGTGTCTTCAGGGCCAAGTCCCACCCTTGTGACTTGATAAGGGCCGAATCCAGAAGTTGCTTGGGCCTGATCGACCAGACGAATTCAGCGTCCGATTGGATCATCCTGTCAGGTTCAATCGCCCCAATGGGACTCATCGTCGCTGTCAGGCATGCAAATACCAACAAATTGGTTCGAAGGCTCATGACGATTCCTTTCTTTTCAAGGATCTATGTTTTTACCCTGCTGATAGGTTGCGGGATTCAGCAGGCCAAGGCTTTCAGCCAATGGCAATGAAGCCCGCAAATGGACTTGCGCTCCCTTGGATTCGGCTTTCACGGATTTGATGGCGGTCTGCAGTCCCTTCAACACAGGCTTGTTCCTTGCCAACCCCTCCACATAGCCAAGGGATTGCCCCGTAATGTCTTCCAAGGCCTGCCGTGTCATGGCTGCGGATTCGGCATTGTCGGACTCCAATGACAGTTGAAATTTCAGCTCGGAACCTGAAGCATCAACTCTTCCCATGATGCCGCGCATGGCCTTGAATGCGTCCCTGGCGCTGCCCTCGGGAATCATTTTCCAATCGATGGCGTCCCCCGCCACGGCCGCCGTGACCAACGCATTGCGATCGAGGTCGCCCACCATTTGCTGAAAAACCTTGTTTGAAAAATTGGGGCGCGGCGATGTCTTGAGCACCTGTGCCAAATAATCTTGGGACAACGATGCGATGATGGCGCCATCCCCGCCCAGTAGCACATGCATTTGCGCTTGATTTCGGTTGTTGAGTTTCAACTGGTAGACAGGCTGTTCGAGGTTCGATGGGGACAGAGAAAAGCCGGATCCCTTCTGGACGGATTTGTCCTGCAATCGCCTGGCCACGGATTCGCGGTTCCATGTTCCACGGAGGATCAGCATGACTTTTTCCCCATCCTGTCCAGAACCGCTCGCGAGGGTGATGGTTGAAAGATCGCGCAGGGGGTCGATTCCAATGACCCCGGCCAATTGGGCCAAATGCTGCCCGTTCCCCTTTGCCGCTCCATCAAGCCAAGGCAGGGCCATTTCCCTGAGTTCCTTGGATTGAAGCGCCAGCTTGATATTCAGATTCAGCACGAAGCAGGTGTCACCTGGCAATAACCGGTCTTGGCCGACAACGATGCCTGCCGGCATGATCATGAAACCCATCATCAACAAGGTTCGAATCATCAATGGGCTCCGACCTCCCGATCCGCCCAAGCTAATCTGGCACTGCTTTCAATCGCAAGACTCGGCTCAATTGGGGAATCCTGTTTTTTCGAATCAGGAAACACCGAGCACAAAACATTTGAGATATTCGGATTCGGGGCATGAAGATGCAATCGGATGATCTGCGGCGGCGCCGGATACCCTTATGAGCCGCGCATCGCGCCTTTCCTCGGCCGCCACTTGGGAAATCAGTTCCAGAAGCATGGTCCGTGTCACCGAACCCGTGCAAGAACAGAGCACCAGTCTGGAATCCTCTTCCGCCAAGCGAAATGCGAGTGAAAACAGCCGCCTGTAGCCTCCCAACGCTTCGTCGACCCGGTTCTTGGCCCTCGCAAACTTGGGGGGATCGAGAATCAGCAAGCCGAATTTGTCCCCTGTTTCCACCCTCGCCGCCAACTCCTCAAACACCTCGGCGCGCAGCCATGAAACTCGTCCATCAAGTCCATTGATTCGCGCGTTTTCCGCCGCCATTTCGAGTGCGCCGTGAGATTGGTCGATGGCCACAATCGACCTCGCGCCAGCCTGCGCCGCCCTAAGGGCGAAGCCACCCGCGTATGTGAACGCATCAAGGACGGTTCTTCCCTTGGCAAGCGGAGCAACGGCCAGACGGTTTTCCCTTTGATCGAGATAGTATCCTGTTTTCTGGCCTTCAGCGAGGTTGACCCCGATTCGAAGGCCATGCTCAAGAAACTCGACTCTTGGAGGTGGAGCCTCCCCATGGCAAGGGCCGTCGGTTTGGTCGATTCCCTCAAGCTTCGATATTTCCTTGTCCTGGCGAAGAATGATTCCACGGCATCGTGTTTCATCGGCAAGGATGTCGAGTAATGGCGACAGCCTTTGGCTTAAGCCCAGTGAAGACACCTGGATCGATAGCCATGGTCCAAATCGGTCAACGACGAGTCCGGAAAGATGATCTCCCTCGCTGTTGATGAGCCTGCAGGCTCCCTCGGGATCCATGAGGCCTTGCTCTCGCCTGAGCCGTATCGCCGATCTGATTCTGTCGCGCCACAATGCCGGGCCTGGCGGGCGCTCCTTGTCCCAGGATTGAAGCCTAACCCTGACTCGACTTCGAGAATTGAAAAATCCCCAGCCGATGAAACTACCGGTGTGGGAGCACAGTTGAACGACTGCGCCATCGGGAATGCCTGAATCCGCGAAGGCGACCGCACCCGGAAAAACCCACGGATGCCTGGCATAAAAAAGCCGGCTCTTTCCCGGAAGCAGGGTGACGCGGGGGAATGCGGGTGCGCCGGCGGGGAATTCGGTCACTTGGATACCTGTTCCACGCGATCGATATAGGCCAGGAATCGATCCGCGGTGCCGTTTTTGGAAGCCTTGGCAGCCAGCAATCCATGGACACGGGCAATCAAGTCATGACGGTTGACAGGTTTGGTGATCATGTCATCGGTCCCGGAAGCGACAGCCCGGTCGATGTCGGCTGGTTGGTCCAGCGCCGTGACCATGATAATTCCAATGTCGGCCGTCGCTGGATCTTTCCGAAGCTTCTGGCATGCGTCAAATCCGCTGATTCGTGGCATCATGACATCGAGAAGTATGATGTCTGGCATCCAGCGGACGGCTTCCAGCAGGGCTTGCTCCCCGTTGTGCACAAGTCTTGTTTCAAACGGTTGGTCGGCCAGAAACGCCTCAAGCAATTCGGCTCCCTGCAGGTTGTCGTCCGCAATCAGGATTCGTGGCGGACTTTGCAAAGCTGACATTCCCGAATGATCTCCGTAAATCAATTGACAGGATACAAGATCGGGTTGCCCGGGGAAGATGGGAACAACCTGATCCGGCCGGTTGGATGTTTTGGCCCCTGAGCCCGAATTTCCCGGCTGATATTTGCCAGCAGGACGGGTGCGACATGCGTGTAGTCATCACTGGCGGCGCCGGATTCATCGGATCGCATCTTTGCGAGAGATATCTTGAAGCTGGGCACCGTGTCACTTGCATCGATAACCTGCTCACGGGTGTTGAAGGAAATGTCGCTCACCTTGTTGGCCATCGGCAATTCGAATTCATCAGGCACGATGTTTCAAAGCCGGTTTTCGTTGATGGCGAGGTCGACCGAATCCTTCATTTCGCCTCACCTGCAAGCCCGGTCGACTACCTCAACTTGCCAATCCAGACCTTGAAGGTCGGTTCGTTGGGGACCCACAACATGTTGGGCGTTGCGCGGGCCAAGAAGGCCCGCTTTCTCCTTGCAAGCACCAGCGAGGTTTACGGCGACCCGGAGATTCATCCCCAGCGCGAAGACTACTGGGGACATGTCAATCCCATCGGAATCAGGGGTGTTTACGACGAGGCCAAGCGTTTCGCCGAAGCCATGGTGATGGCCTACCACCGGGCTCATGGGTTGGAAACGAGAATCGTGAGGATATTCAACACCTATGGCAATCGCATGCGCCTAGATGACGGCAGGGTGTTGCCCAATTTCATGGGGCAGGCTCTGCGTGGAGAGCCTCTGACCGTGTACGGAACAGGCGATCAAACACGCAGTTTCTGCCATGTCTCAGACTTGGTGGAAGGTATCGTGAGATTGATGGAATCGGATTCCCCAGAGCCAGTGAACTTAGGTAATCCCGAGGAAGTTACTATTCTGCAATTTGCCAAGGAAATTCTGGAATTGTCGGGCAGCACCAGCCAAATTGTGTTCAAGCCACTGCCGCAGGATGATCCCCGGGTTCGAAAGCCCGACATCACCCGGGCCAGGCAACGATTGGGCTGGGAACCCAAAGTCGTCAGGCGGGATGGGTTGCTGATGACACTCGAGCATTTCAAGAAACGGATCCAGTCGCAATCGGGGAATCATTGAAACTCTCAAAACCTTGACTGGACAAGCAGTCTGTTATGAAGTCAGTTAGATTAAGAACGAGAGGGAACTTAACGGGAGATTAGGGCATCCAGATGATCGGGGGGTTCGGGAATCTGGATTCCTAAGTTCTTGGGAAGAGGAAACCATGACCAGAAGTCTTGATTTTTCATGGCGTCGCGCGATTTCAACACTGGCTATTTTTGCTTTGGCACTGACGCTGGCCTTGGCTCCGTCCCATGCCATGGCGCAGGAAGGTGAGGCGGGAGGCGATGCCGCGGCGGGTGACAGTCACAAGGGTGATGAATCCTTCATCGTTCACGCGATGAAATCGGCCGGCCTCGGATGGAGCATCTTGATGGGGGGCATTTCCATTGGGATGGTGGCCCTGTCGGTATTTCTTTTGATGGAACTGAGGCTTGGGGTCGTGATGCCCGAGGACTTCCTCACAGAGTTCAATGGCGCCATCGACAACCGTCAGTTCCCCCAAGCGCAGCAACTCGCAAAGGACAATCCTTCCTGGCTAGCCAAGGCCTTGGAAGCCGCGCTTCCCAAACTCCAGTACGGGATCGACGAGGCCGCTGACGCCGCTACCAGGAAACTTGACGAGGTCCGCGCCTCGAAGGAACTGATCATTTCTTTCATGGCGGTTATCGGCCAGCTTGGGCCGCTTCTGGGCTTGGTCGGAACAGTTTACGGGATGATCAACAGTTTCAAGAAGCTTGGATCCGCCTCGGGCAATGTGAACACCAATGCCTTGGCCGGTGATATTTCCCACGCGCTGGTCGTCACCCTGATGGGTGTGGGCGTGGCGGTTCCCGCCATTTTCTTCTTCACATTCTTCAGCAAGAGGTTGGTGCAAATCTCGACAGAAACCAACAATGTGGCTTCCGACATCATCTCCCGGGTTTACATGGCGATGCGCAAGCCCGCTGGCGCCCCCGCCGCGGCTCCGCAGCAGGCCCGTTAACTGGCGACCGGGTTTGATCAAGTCACTTGGAGCCTGAAACATGAGTCATGGTGGTGGCGGCGGAGAAGTCGTCGAGCCGAACCTGACACCTCTGCTCGACCTTGTCATGCAGCTTTTGATGTTTTTCATCATTTGCGTGCGTTTCGTGACAGATCA
>JAGWVO010000252.1 GCA_018970845.1 Planctomycetota bacterium | reverse complement strand
CCTCCAATGTTCCGCCAAGCGTAGCTTTTTTTTGGAAAGAAAGCCGGTTGGGGAGACATTCATCCATTATTTTTTCATTCATGCCGGCGATGGCAACCCTAATCCAGAGATTTGGATTGATTGCTAAATCAATTTAAGGGCGTTTTTCTTGATATAGAAGGCTAAAAAGCAACATCGCCCGATTGCCTGGCGCTTCTCAGATGCTGGTACGGTTTACGGTCGGGATGCCGGTACAGCGTTGCCGGCCATTTCCATGCCGGGTGCCTCACCACCTGCAGCGCCTGGTCCACCGTGTACGCTCCCCGCGTCACATGGCCGAACTCCTCCTGGATCTTCCGCCACGACGCTTCCTGCTCCGGATTTGGCGTGGTTCGGGTTCCATAGGGAACTCCCATGCCGATGAGCATGGTGAAGTAGCCCTCCGCGCCGAACGGGTCGGACACGCCGAGGATCTTGTTCACCCACGCGCCCCGCGGACCCTGCTCGCGGTAATAGGCAATCAGCGCCTCGGCGTCGCAGATGTCCGTGTCGGCGCGGCACGCCTTCCAGAACGGTGTGTCGTACCGCCTGTTGAACTTGTAATGAACCGCGAGGAAGCGGCGAACCTGTTCCCAGTGGCGGCCCACGCGGCTGTTGTAAACCTTCCAAATCGAGGGAGTGATCCACCCCTCCGATTCGTTCAGCGTCAGCGCCAGGGTCCTCGAGGTGGTGCAGATCACATCGAGCGCCGTCGCCTCGAGTGGTTCCACGAAGCCGCTGGCGTTTCCGATGCCGACCACATTTCCGACCCAGCTTCGCGCATGGCAACCGGAACGGAAGGGCACCACGCGCGCGCGCTCCACCTTGGGGTTTTTCGTGAGGAACTCCTTTTCCGCCTCGGCATCGCTGATGAAGTCGGGGGCGTAGACATACCCCCGGTTGATCCGCCGCTCGTGCTCGATCTGCCAGCACCAGCCGGCGCTCATGCTTTCCACCGTGGTGTAAGGCTTGATCGGCTCGTCGCCCCGGGCCCAGCCGCCCACCACGGCCTTCTCGCAGAACAGGCTCGACTTGAACGAGACGAACGGTTCCTCGAGCGCCGTGCCCAGCAGCACCGACCGGAATCCCGACGAATCGACGAACAGGTCGGCCTCCAGGGACCTGCCGTCGGCGAGCACCACCCGGCGGACGCCCCGGTTGTCGCGTTCCACCCGCTCGATCGTGCCGTCGATGATGGGCACCCCGGCCTCGCGCACCTTCCGTTCGAGGTAGGCGACAAAGAGTTCGTTTTCGATGTGATAGGCGACATCGCTGCCGACCACCGGATAGCCGTCGGGTCCGCGCACGAACACCCGGTCGTCGGCCATCAGCGCCGAGGTGACGCCCACGCGGGAGAAGTCGCAGTCATCCGGCACATAAAAGGCGGTGGCGCGGTCGAGCAGGGCGTAGTGGGTCTCAAGCTGGTTGTTGAAGGTGTAATCGAAATAGGGACGGTTGCCCCAGAGCATGCGGAGGCCGAGTTTCCACTGCGGCTTGGCCTGGGCGAAGAATTCGCCCGGATCGATGTCGAGGTAGTCGTGCAGGTGATGGGTCACCGAGGCGGTGGTGCCCTCGCCGACCCCGATGATGCCGATGTCGGGCGACCGTAGCAGTTGCAGCTTGAGCCAGGGAACTTTCTTGGCCAGGGAAAGGGCGACGAGGAATCCGGCGCTGCCGCCGCCGACAATCAGCGCGGAATTGATCATGAGAGGCTGATCGTTCATCGGAACCCCTTGAATTGTTATCGGAATCTTACGGGGTATTGCGAATATATCACATTATAAGCCAATAGATCGGCTCGTGATTTCCCGGAAAAGCCCTTAAACCCCAAATATCCGAAAGATTTTGCCAAGATTCACATCTCGTGTTCATGATCCGCTTTCCAGATGCCGATGTACCGATTGTGCGGATTGTACCGGCCGCGCGACCTTGCGCCGTGAGCGTGAGGTTGAAGGCCGGGGTGATCTGAATGGAAGAGCTGACATGAAAAAACAACATCCGGGCATCTGGAAGCGGCTGATGGCTCCCAAGGCGGGCCTTCTGCTTTCGACGATGGGCGGCTTGGTGGCGGCCAACCTGGCCATGGCCCAGGCCCAGCCGCTGGTTCAGCCCCGACCGGGAGCGGCGGCCCAGCAGGCGCGAAACCTGGGCGCCCCGGCGGCGGCGCCCGCGGCGGCCAACCAACTTCCGGTGGAGTTGCCGGCGCCCAATGCGCTGCCTCCCGCCGGAGGCCAGCCCCTGCTGCCTTTCGGGGCCAACCAGGTGCGCGTGCAGCGCATGGGCGCCAACGGCCAACCCGGCCGCATTCCCCCGCCGCTGGCCCTCCAGCAGGGGCAGGCCGAGCCCAACCCGTTCATCAAGGATGTGGTCCAGCCCGCCAACTCCATCGAGGTGGTGGTCACCCGCACCTCCCTGCTGCGGCTCAAGAAGGCTCCCAAGCGCGTGCAGATCGCCAATCCGGCGGTGGCCTCCTATGTGGTGGTGGCTCCCACGGAGATCTCAATTTTGGGCGAGCGGGTCGGCGTGACCGTGCTCACCCTGTGGTTCGAGGACGAGAAGGACAAGGCCAAGGAAACCTCGGTGGCCTACGCGATCCTGGTCGAACCCGACCAGGAGATCAAGGAGCGCGTGGAACGCATCTACAAGGAGCTTGAGAAGGAGATCAACCGGGCGTTCCCCGAGAGCCGGGTCACCCTGCTCCTGGTGGGCGACAAGCTCATGGTGACGGGCCAGGCCAAGTCGATGGACGAGGCCAACCAGATCATGCATGTGGTGAGGGCCAACTCACCCCTGAGCCCGCAGGACCGCAACGGCGCCAACGCGGCGCGCGTGCCGGTGGACCTGGTCCAGCCCGACGACGCGTCGGTGCTCGAGCAGGGGAACACCCCCCGGCAGGGCCAGGGGCAGGTGAACTTCGAGGCGGCGGGCGCCCGGCAGGTGATCAACATGCTGCGCGTGCCGGGCGACCAGCAGGTTCAGCTCCAGGTCACCGTCGCCGAGGTCGACCGCAGCGCCGGCCGCAGCATCGGCCTCAACTTCAACATCTTCAACAGCGGCGGCCTGCAGGTGGCGTCGTCCACCACGGGCCAGATCCGCCCGGCCCTGGGCCTGGGCATCGGCAACAGCTTCACCAGCTTCACCGGCAACGGCGGCCTGGGCAATGTCGTGCCGCAGGGCGTGCTCAACAACCTGCCCGTGGCGCTCGACAACGGGCAGATCCAGTTGGCGATCAACGCCCTACGCGAACTTCACTACGCCAAGACGCTCGCCGAGCCGGCGCTGGTGGCCATGAACGGCCAGTCGGCGAACTTCCAGGCCGGCGGACTGCTCCCCCTGCCGTATGTGACCGGCTACACCAACTACGGGCTGCAGGGCGTGAACTTCATGCCCATCGGCGTCCAGCTCAACTTCACCCCCTACATCCTGGGCCGAGACCGCCTGCGGCTCCAGGTGTCGGCGGAGGTGAGCGAGCGCGACCTCACCCTCGGCTCGACGGTGATCAACGGCTCGGCCGTTCCGGCCCTCAGCACCCGGAACTTCCAGACCACCGTGGAACTGCAGGAAGGCCAGACCCTCGCCGTGGCCGGACTGCTCCAGAACCGCGCCGCGGGCAACTCGTCGCGAACGCCGTTCCTCGCCGACATCCCGATCGTCAACCGGCTGACGGGCATCGACCGGGTGCAGTCGTCGGAGCAGGAACTCGTGATCCTGGTGACGCCGAGGCTGGTGGGCGCGCTCGATCCGGACAAGGTGGGCCCGCTGCCGGGCAACGACCTGTTCGAGCCGAACAACATCGAGTTCTACCTGCTGGGCCGCATCGAGAGCCGCAGGAACAAGGACTTCCGCGCGCCGGTGATGACCGACATGCACCGCAGGCTGAACTACCTGAAGTGCCAGGAGTTCTACATGAACGGCCCGACGGGCCACGCGGCGAGCGCCCCGCTGGTGGAGGAATGAGGCGCCCGAAGGCGGCCGGCTGATTGGTGGACCAACTCGACGGGAAAGGGTGCGACATGAGAATGAAGCGAGGCTTGTGGCTGGTGGTGGCCGGATTGGGCCATGCCGGGGTGTCCTGGGGGATGGAAGGTCCGGTAGGCGGGAAGCCGACGGTCCTGCCGCCGATCTCGACCCCCGCGGAGGCTCCCGCCGTGGCGTTGCCCGCCGGGATGGGGCACACGAAGGAGGGGCTTGTCCTGGCCGGGCCAGCCTGCGGGCCCGGTGGTTGCGCCACCCATGCCGGCAGGAAGGAACGCTGCGGCATCATTCCCAAGGGGGCCCTCCCCGATCCCTCGGGCATGAAGTTCAAGAACTTCATCAACACCCAGGCGATGGTCGGCACCGCCGGCCTGCTGTTCTTCTACAACTGCGAGTGGGAAGGCGACAGCGACAGGCTGGGCCCGTCGGCCTACACCCGGCTCGCCCGCCTCATGTGCCGCGTCCGCACCATGCCGGTTCCCGTCATGATCGAGCGCACCGCCGATCCCGCGCTCGACGAGAAGCGGCGCATCGCCATGGTCGAGCAACTCGTCATGGGCGGCGTGCTCGACGCCAGCGACAGGGTTCATGTCGGCTATCCGCTGGACGGCGGCCTCGAGGGCCTCGACGCCGAGCGCATCTACTACAACCTGCGCATCAACCCCAACAACTTCAACGGCATGGGCGGCCGCTCCGGAGGCGGCAGGCTCGGCATGTTCAGCGGCTTCTTCGGTGGCGGCGGCGGTGGCGGCGGGTTCCGCTGAGATGAACGAGACACCGGCGAGGGAGGCATTCATGATGGCCCGACACACGCGATTCCTTTGGGCGGTTTTGCCCCTGGCCCTGATGGCCGGCTGCCAGTCGGCCGGCAAGACCGGCGCGCAGGCGATGAAGCCCAAGGTCAAGCCGGGGGCATCCGCCCTGGCCGGCACCCACGCCAAGAATTCCGAAACCAAGCCCCTGCCGCCGGCCGAGTCGCTGGCGCTGGCCATCAAGGTCGGGCAGCAGCTTGAGGCCCAGGGACACCTGCGCGAGGCGGCGGCCCAATACGACCGCGCCCTGGCGATCGACCCCAACCGCCCCAAGCTCATCCACCACCTTGCCGTCGTCCACGACCGCATGGGGGAGTACAAGTCGGCTCGCGAGCTTTACGCCAAGGCCAAGGCGCTCAAGCCCGCCAACACCGAGATCGACATCGACCTTGCCTTCAGCCACTACCTCTCGGGCGAGTACGACGAATCGATCCGGCTCGGCAAGGAACTGGTCGGGGCGCATCCCGGGCAGGTTCGCGCCTGGAATAACCTCGGCCTGGCACTCGCCCAGAAAGGCGAGCTGGAGGCCGCCCGCGAGGCGTTCGGCCATGGATCTTCCCCCAGCCAGTCGGAGTGCAACCTGGCGTTCGTGCTGCTCAGCCGGGGCGATTTCGACAAGGCGGCCGACTGCTACCGCAAGGCTCTTGAACTCGAGCCCGGCATGGCCGCGGCGCGCGCCGGCCTCGACAAAATCCGCGATTCACGCTCGCGCGATGTCATGGCCGCCCAGGCCAACCCGTGACATTTTGTTTCACATCCGGATGGAAGCCCTCAGCGAACGAAGTGGGTTTTCATAACGAAGCTCTCGATGGAGCTTCGGTTCCTTGGGTGGTT
>JAGWVO010000251.1 GCA_018970845.1 Planctomycetota bacterium | reverse complement strand
CACGAGCGGCAGGTGGACCCAGTAATGGAGGATCCCCTCCTCGGAGCAGAGCCTGAGGAAGAACTCGAGGTCGGTCTCGCGGTATTGCACGCAGTAGGAACGGGGGGCGGAAACGCCGGTGAGCAGTTGGGTGGCTCCGCCGATCGGTTCGAGGATCTTGTCGATGATCTGCAGGCCGGTCATGTCCTGGAAGATGCGGGTGCGCCGGGTGAGGGCGAGGCGGTCGAGCGCGGGCCTGAGCTCAAGCTGGTAATAATCGAAGGTGTCGTCGGCGCCGGTCTTGCCCAGGGCCCAGACGATGCCCGAGTAGAAGCGGTCGAGGCCGCCGGGGGTGAGGACGCGGGCGGAGGCGGGCATGCCGAGGAGCGCGGCGTAGGGAACCACGGTGCCGCGGGGGGCGACGGCGTCGATGGTGAAGGAGTAGCTGCCGCCAAGGGTTTCTGTGCCGGAAAGGCGGGTGGGCAGCAGGCTGCCGGGGGGCAGCGGGATGAGGAGCTGAAGCTGGGAACCGTCCTGCGAGTAGTCGGCCATGGGAAGGGTTCCGTTGGGGCGGGCCGGGCAAGGGACGCCCAGTTTAACCTAGCCCCCCGCATGTAAACGGCAATCGGGCGGGGAAGCGGCGGCGGCCTGTGGCCTGTCAAAACGAGGCCCGGTGGGCGGAGGCGCGATCGGCGCGCGCGACCTCGCGTACCAACTCCGGCGCCGCGGCCGGAAGTTCGGCGGCGCGGGCGGGTTGGTCGGGCAGCGCCAGTTCGCCCCGCGCGACGCGCAACCCCAGCCTCACGAACTGGGCGTTGTGCTCCTTGTAGTGAATCGGGTCGAACTGCACGGAGGCGAGGTAGACGGCCACGCCGCAGAGGTGGCCGCACAGGTGCGCCTTGGGCAGCACGGGCGGGCAGTCGGGGGGCGCCATGCTGCCGCACGACAGGAAGGCGGCGTAGCCGATGGCGCCGCCGGCGGAGGAGGCATCGGCGGCCTCGGCGAGGTCGTGGCAGGCGCGGCGGGCCTCCTCGGACGGGTTGAGCAGGAAGTCGCGGACGCCGGTGAACGCCTCCACCACCTTGTCGGGGTAGGGAACGCGGCCATGCGCCTCGACGAGGGCCAACAGGGCCCACCACATGGCGTGCCGGGGAGGCAGGGCGTGGGCGAGCAGGCGGCGGGCGTCGGCGACGGCGCCGGCGTCGAGCCAGGCCTCGATTTGCCGCTCGACGGAAAGGCCGGGGTTGAGGTGGGGCAGGCCCTCGCCGCCGACCTCGAACAGTTCGGTGAGCATTCCGGCGCGGATGGCGAGGGAGGCGCGGGCGTCGCCGTCGATGTCGATGCCGCCCTTCTGCTGGACGGTCTCGCGGATGATGGAGTCGAGGGCGCCGGGGTATTCGGCCATCATGGGGCCCGGGAATGAGCGGGTTGGGACTCGGCCGAATGGTTGCGACCGATCGATTGTGATGGCTTTTTACAATTTCCGCGCGATGATTCAAGGCTTCGCCGGCGCCATGCGCCGTGAACATCCGCTAAACTTGATCCAAGTCCCCCCGGCGGGGGCGCGGGCATCCCGGGAAGGGTTCGGAATGTTCATCTTCAAGTGGATCGGCGGCCTGTTCACCGGTTTCCTCGGCCTGTTCGCGCCGATGTTCGGCGCCGTGAAGGGGATCGGCAAGCCGGGCGGCGCCATGCGCTGGGTGCTGCACGCGCTGCTGTTCATCGGGCTGGTCGGCCTGCTGGGCTACATCCAGTACCGGTTCGCCATCGGGCGCTATGTCTCGGCGCCCCATCCCGTGCTGCGCCAGTTCTGGCTGCCGCTGCTTGGCATCCTGGCGTACGCGAACATCTGGATGCTGTGGCTGGTGTGGCGGCTTTATGACCCCAAGCCCGGCCCGTCGCCCTGGCCGGACATCGACTTCACCTGGGACCTGGTGGAGGGCGCGATCGTCCGCTCGGGGATCGACCCGGCCCGGGTGCCGCTGTTCCTGGTGCTGGGCCGGCCATCGGCGGGCTTCGGCGTGCTGTTCGACGCCGGGCGCGTGCCGATCGATGTGAACGGCGTGCCCGAGTCGCAACTGGCGCCCTTGCAGGTGTATGCCGGCAAGCAGGCGATCTTCATCGTCAGCGCCGACACCTGCCTCATCGGCGCGTTCGCCGACAGGCTTTCGGCGCAGGCGAACCTGATCGACACGACGCGGTTTTCGAACATCGACATGGCCGCCACGCTGGCGGCACAGTCGGCGCGCGAGGGCGCCGAGCGTCCGGCGGGGGCTTCCGGGGCGCCCGCGGCCGCCGGGTCGAGCAAGGCCATGCCGGCGCTTTCACCCGACGGACCGAGCAAGGCCATGCCGGCGCTGGCTCCCGGCGCCAAGGCCCCCGAGGGATCCGAACCCGCCCCGCCGGGCGAGGGCATCCCCGAGATGGTGAGCGTGATCACCCGCGACCCGGAGCTGCTGGCGCGGATGAGGTCGAGGCTGGACCACTTGTGCCGGCTGGTGCGCGGGCTGAGGCACCCGTGGTGCCCGCTCAACGGCGTGATCCTCGTGCTGCCGGAGCTGGTGACCGCCGACAACCGGCTGGCGACGCAGGCGGCGATCCTCACCCAGCGCGACCTGGCGACGGTGATCGAGTCGAGCGGGGTCGAGTGCCCCGCCGTGGTCATGTTCTCCGACGCGGAGAAAATCATAGGATTCCGCGAGTTCTTGTCGCTGATTCCCCGCGACAAGCGAGACCAGCGCCTGGGCAAGCCGATCCCGCTGGCGCTGGGGCTGCCGGCGGAGAAGCGCGCCGAGATCATGCGCAGGAGCATCTACTGGCAGTGCGCGGAACTGATCCCCAAGCTGGTGACCCGCACCTTCCAGATCCGCTCGCCCGAGGCGAATCCGGCGCGCGCGGCGGGGAACCTCGAGGCCCGGGCCAACCGCCAGCTCATCAGGCTCATCGGCACGATGTGGGCCCGCCGGCGGAACATGGGCGAGCTGTGCGCTCGCATCCTCGGGGAAAACGCGGGGAGCCCGCTCAGGGTGGGCGGTTGCTACTTCGCCGCCACGGGGCCCAACAGGAACTCGCAGGGATTCCTCGCCGAATTGTTCGCCCAGGTGTTCGAGGGGCAGAACTTCGTGAGCTGGACGGCCCAGGCCGCCCGCGAGGAGAAGTCGCTCATGCGGGTGGTTTACGCGGGATACGCGGTCACCGGACTCGTGGTCGCCTCCACGCTCGCCATGCTTGTGGCGGTGCTTCGGCTTCCCGGCTGAGAACCCGGCCGGCTTTCAGTTTCCGCCCGGACCTGGCGACTCGGGCCGGCCCAGCGGATCGGCAGCGCCCGGGCCGCGCTCGCAGGGCGGCAGGGCCAAGGGGTCGGTGAACAGGCGGGCCTCGAACCGGCGGGCCACCACCGGCTTCTCCCAGGCCAGGGCGCCGTACCGCCTCACCACCACCGGGCTTTCCACCGACGCGATCTCCGGCACCCGCACCACCACCTCCTCGGTGACCTCCTCGAGCACCATGCACCGCGTGGTGACCGGCATCGGCACCTCGACGACGCGCGCTTCCGTGGCCGGCATGCCCGTGGTCGGGTCGGTCTCACCGCAGGGGATGGCGCGCCGCGTGAGCACCTGGACGGTGCGCTCGATCATCCTCGGCTTCACCGAAACAACCTTCTGCCTCTCCAGGCGGTACCGCACCTGCACATCCGGGCGGGTCGCGCCGAATTCCATGGGGCCGACCGCCAACTGGGGCACCGTCTCGATGCCGACGCGCGGCACCAGCCTCACGCGGCAGTCGGGAAGTTCCACAAGGGGCGCCACCGGGCCCTCCGCCATGCCGCGCGCGGGCGCGGGATTTTCCGCCGGCGCCGGCTTGGGAGCCGGGAGGGCGGGTTGTCCGAGGCATTCGAGGCAGCAGGCGGCGGCGAGGCTCAGGGCGGACATTCTGGTGACCCCGGTGCGGACGGCCCGCCGGATCGCCCGGGCGGCGCACTCCTAGTTTCGGCGGCCGGGCCGCCGCGCCAGCGGCCACGGCAGCCTTCCCGGGCGACGGGTGCCCGGGAGCAGGCCCGACAAGGCCACCAGTCGGGAAGGTTCACCCAACCGGCATTTCACTTCCATTTTTCCCAGATGTTGCCCGTGGTCGGCGGAACGGCCCGGGCGCTCTCGCTGCGCAGGCCCGGATGGTAGGGGATCGCCTTGTCGCGCCAGAGGTGAAGGCACTCGGCGACATCGAGGCCGAGTTGCACCAGGTGGTTGACGCACGCCTTGCGGGAATCCGCCGGCCAGAGTGCGGCGGCGGACAGGATGGACAGGGCCGCCATGCGGTGGGCGAGGCCGGCGCGGGGCGCCACCGGGTGCTTGGCGTCGGGGGAGATGTTGTCGCGGGTGAGCGTCACCGCCGCGGCGAGCATTGAAACCGGAGAGGAGCCCAGGGCCTCGGAATCGAGTTGCGCCGCCGCCGCGTCGGGCTGGTTCACCCATTGGAGGATCCGGGCGAACGCCGTGCGCGACCCGGTGTCGGCGCCGCAGCGGGAGACCTGGGCCAGGCAGAGCGCCGCCCACCAGACGGCCTCGCGGGAGGAGAGCCAACCGGCGATGAGGCGGATCGCCATGGGAGGATTGTCGCGCGACAGCAGGGCCGCGGCGTCGTGGCAGGAGAGCCCGCCGATGGCCGCGGGGATGGAGGCGGCATCAACCACCCGTTCCAGTGCGACTGAGGCGCGGGAACGGGGTTCCAGGACGCTGAGCAGGGGCATGGGAGGCTCCTTTCACCGTGAGGCCGGCCCGCCTAGGAAAGGCCCTTTCCCGGCTCCCAGTTTTCCCAGATGTTGCCGGTGGTGCGGGGCAGGCCGCCGGGCGCCCCCTGCGCGGCCTTGCGGCCGCCCATGAGCATGTCGCGGAGCGTGTCGCCGTCGAGCAGCGGGATGCCGGCCTGGGGAGCGGGAGCGGGTGGCGGGGAGGGCGGCTTGGCGGCGGCCGCGGCCATCGCGCGGGCGTTCTCCTCGATGAGCCTTCGAAGTTCGTCGGCCTTGGCGCGCAGTTCACTGGCGCCGGCGAGCGTGGCTTCCAGCTCGAGCGACTTCTCCCCGATTTGCCGGTGGGTTTCCAAGACCTCGGGGATGGCGATGGAAACGAACTCCTCGCGGCGGAAGCGGATCTCCTCCCGCAGCGATTCCAGCAGTTCGCGTTGTCGCGGTTCGGTGAGCTTGGGGATCGTCTCCTCGAGCAGCAGGGCAAGCCTGTTGACGCGGCCGAGGAACGGCTCGAAGAAGTCGGCGGTGAGCTTGGGAAGGGTCATGGCGGGTTTCCGGCGGTTTCAACGGGGTTGGTTCATGCCAGGCGGGTTATTGGGGGTTGTTTTGGTTTACCCCTGCCTTATTGGTGTTGATCGCTTCGGTGACCATGTTTTGGATCGTGGCCTTGATGGAGTTTCCGGCCTCCAGGTTTCCGGTGAGGGTGGCGGCGATGAGATTGATGGCTTGGGCCCCTATGACGGCGGAGCTTTCGGCGGCCTTGATCTGATGGCCCTGGGCGTTCAGGGTGTTGGATACCGTTTCGCCAAATGTCGTGGAAATCCCCGCGTTCGCCACGGATAGTTTTGAATCGCCGCTGATGACTTCGACGCTGGCCGCGTTGATGGTGATGCCGTTGTTGTCGATCGTGAGGCTGGAGTTGCCGACCGACAACTTGATGGAATCGACGCCAAGCTGGATCTGAGGCCCGTTTTCCAGATTTTGCTT
>JAGWVO010000250.1 GCA_018970845.1 Planctomycetota bacterium | reverse complement strand
AGCAACAACTACATCACTGCGCTCAACTGCCGGGGCGATCTTCAACCGTATCGTGAATTCGCCGACGCGGTGATGCGGTCGGCGATCGACTCCCAGGGCGTGGCCCGCGAGCTCCATGGCGGGCATCGCGCGGTTGTGGCGGCGCCACCCGCCATGTCCGCGTTGCCACCCCCTGCCTCGACCGTGACATGCCCGGGTTGCGGCACCGAATACAAGCTGCCCGCCGGGGTGGCCGGGCGGCGCCTGAGATGCCAGAAATGCCAGTCAATCGTGGGTGGATGACGCCTTCAGGCACGCCTTGATTTCAAACGGCCGCAATCCGGGCCGGAGTTCGAGGAGTCGCGCGGCCAGCGCCGAGACATGCGCCGCCGCCCATGACGACGCCGGTCGCCGGCCAAGAACTCCGATGTTGGCCGTGCCACGCGCCGAGAACTCCACCCACGAATCGCCGTGGTAGGCCACCCGGAACGGATCATCCCAATCCCCGGCCGCCACTCCCACCAGGGGAGGGGCCCTGTCGGCGGGGCAGGATCGGGCCAGCGGATGGTCGTTATGGGCGGCGGCGACGACACAGGTGCCCCGCTCGTACGCCAATTCCACCAACCGGGTGATCTTCTGGCGCGCCGACCTGCCCAGCGGCGTGTCCCAGCGTTCCTCGGGCCACCCGAGCGAACAGTGGAGGATTTGCTCGCGGGGCGAGCCGAGGTGATCCTCCAGGAAGCCGACGAGCCTTTCGGGGTCGGCGGATCCCTTGCCGGCGAAGATGTCCGCCACGCGGAGGCTGATGCCGGGAGCCACGGAGAGCAGGATGTCGGCGACGAGGGTGCCGTGGGCTGCCGGCACGGCATCAGGCGCGCATTCGAGCCGGCAACCGGGATGCCTTGACTCGAGGAGCGCGGCGTCGACGCCGGTGTCGAGCATGGTCACACGGGCGCCGGCGCCGGTGACGGCGGGCGAGCGGACGAGTTCGGGCAGGGGGCAGGCGGCCTGCCAGGCGGCGAGCCGGTCCCCGGCCGTCGTCCGGCTCATCCGGGGCCCCCCGTGCTCGAGTCGAGGAGATCGGCCGTGGCGGCGATCAGCTTCGCGGCATGGTCCAGCGCGGCGACACCGTGGCGGCCGGCCAGTTCGGCGAGGGCGCGCGCGGCGCGCAGGCCGGCCTCGCCCGCCCCCGGCGGAAGCAACTCCCGCCACGAGACCTCGAGGTTGTCGCGGACCCGCGCGGCCACCCGGGCGTCATCGGCGAGGCCCGAGGCCTGCTCCATCGCCGAGTCCACCGCGGCCCCGAGCTGGGCGATCGCCTCCGCCATCGCGGATCCGGCTTGTTCCAGCGCGAGGCCGACGGGGCCGGCCAGTCGCGCCAGCGCCTCCGCCTCGGGCCCGAACGGCCTGCCTTGCGTCCCGAAAAGCTCAAGGGCGTGGCGAAGTCCCAGCGGAATGGCCAGCAGAGGGCCTGTCTCCGGCTCGGCGGGCAGGCGGCTCACCGTCGGGTCGTCCGCCAGGCCGGCGGCATCGTCCACCGGAATCACCGCGCCCGTGGCCACCGACTGCGCGGCGAGCGAGCGTTCCCCGCCGGCGCATGGGCGAGGGGGGCCGTCATCGGAAAGCGGGGCGACCGAGGCGCCGCCGGCGCCGTCGAGAGCGACCAGCATGCCGCCCGAATTGGGGATGGCGCGAGCCACCAGCCGGGCGAGTTCCAACATGGGCCTCGCCGTGGCCCCGGGCCTGAGCGCCCCAGCCTGGCTCAACAGCGGCATGGCCGCGGACAGCGCGTCGCGGAAGCGGACCAACCCGGCATGGAATTCCCTCTCCCGCTTGAGCGGCGCGATGCGTTCCAGTTGCCGGTTCACCGCGGCCAGGAAGGCGGCCCTGTCAAGTCCGGCATGCTTGTCGAGGTAGTCGCGGACTCCCAGCTTGAGCGCCTTGAGCGGCGTGGCCAGGTCGGCATGGCCGGTGACGAGGATCGCGACGATGTCGGGCCGGAACATCGAGAGCGACTTGAGCACCTGCAGGCCGTCGACGCCCGCGCCGAGGTTCCAGTCGAGCACGGCAAGATCGACCGGATGCCGGCCGGCCAGGTCGAGCGCCTCGGCGGCGTTCTCAGCCTCGATGAGGTTGAGACGGGGAACCCCGGACCTCAGCCAATCGCGGAAGGTGGCGCGGACATCGGGTTCGTCCTCCACCACCAGGATGTGAAACGGATCGGTCATGGCTGCCGCTCCGCGGCCGGAGGCGAAACTAGGCCGCGCTCGCCGCCGGCCCGCCCGGGAGTTCCTTGCTGCCGACAATCGTGAGGTTGAGGCCGATCTGCACCACCACGGGCTTGCCGTCCACCTCGATGGTGGTCTTGGTGTTGAGGTACCACCCCAGCGAACCCGTGGAAAATTCCTTCACCTCGGCGGGCAGGTTGGCGTTGCCGATGGCCACGGTCACCGGGCGGGCCTTGGCTCGGAATTCCTCGCGTGAAATGGGGCAAACGCTCTTGGCCATGGCGGATTGAGCCTCCTGCTGGCACCACGGGATCGTTCCTGAAGGGCCGATATTAACACGGGGGGGGCCGGCCGGAACAAGGCCGACCGGCGACCGGCCCCGCGGCGATAGGCTAAACTGATGCTAAGGCCATCCGGCCAAGGGGTTAGCCGTGTCCGACGCCAGCAAGACCAACCGCCTGAGCCTTGCCCAGTGGCACGAGGCCCACGCCCGTCCCCACGCGCCCATGACCGGCGCGGAGATGAGGGAGCGTGGCTGGGACGCCGTCGATGTGGTCTTCGTGACCGGCGACGCCTATATCGACCACCCCAGCTTCGCCATGGCCATCCTGCACCGCGTGCTTGAGGACGCCGGCTTCCGCGTGGCGATCCTCAGCCAGCCCGATTGGAGAAGCGCCGACCCATGGCGGCAGTTCGGCCGGCCCCGGCTCTTCTTCGCGGTCAGCGCCGGCAACATGGACTCGATGATCAACCACTACACCGCCAACCGGAAAGTGCGCAACGACGACGCCTACTCCCCCGGCGGCCGCATCGGCCTGCGCCCCGACCGCGCCACGCTGCCCTACTGCCACCGGGCCCGCGAGGCGTTCCCCGGCGTGCCTGTCATCGCGGGCGGCGTCGAGGCCTCGCTGCGCCGGCTGGCCCATTACGACTACTGGTCCGACACGGTGAAGCGATCGATCCTGCTCGATTGCAAGGCCGACCTCGTGGTGTTCGGCATGGGCGAGAACCCGATCGTGGAGATCGCCCGCAGGCTCCAGGCCGGGGAATCGGTGCGCGACCTGCGCGACATGCGGGGCGTGGCCTACGCGCTGGGGGCGTCCGAATGCCCGCCCGAGGAGAGGCGCGCGGAACTGGCGCCGCTGCTGTTCACCCGCACGGGGGCGGAGCGCGGGCCGGCCGAGGTGGAGTTCCTGCCCAATTTCCAATCCGTGGCATCCGACAAGATGGCGTTCGTGGAGGCCACGCGTCTGTGCCACCACAACACCAGCCCGTTCAACGGCAAGACCCTGGTGCAGTACCACGACCGCCAGGCGGTGGTGGCCAATCCGCCCGGCCTGCCGCTGCCGCAGCAGGAGATGGACCGGATCTTCGGCCTGCCCTATTCCCGCCGGCCGCATCCGTCCTACTCCGAGCCGATTCCCGCGCACGAGATGATCAAGGATTCCGTCACCATCATGAGGGGATGCTTCGGCGGTTGCACCTTCTGCAGCATCACGGCGCACCAGGGGCGCACGATCCAGTCGCGCAGCCGCAAGTCGATCCTGCGGGAGCTTCAGGTCATTGGTCAGGATCCCGAGTTCAAGGGCGTGGTGAGCGACCTGGGCGGCCCCACGGCGAACATGTGGAACATGCGCTGCACCCGGCCCGAGGTGGAGAAGAAATGCCGCAGGCTGTCGTGCGTGCATCCGGGCATCTGCAAGCTGCTGGGCACCGACCACGGGCCGCTGGTGGGCCTGCTGCGGGCGGCGCGCGAGCAGCCCGGCATCCGAAAGGTGCTGGTGGCCAGCGGCGTGCGGATGGACCTGGCCCAGCTTTCCCCCGAATACCTGAAGGAAATGGCGGCGCACCATGTGGGAGGCACGCTCAAGGTGGCGCCCGAGGCGGTGGATCCGCGCGTGCTCGACTTGATGAAGAAACCCCGCAATGTGAACTTCGAGGGGTTTGCCCGGGCGTTCCGCAAGGCCTCGGTGGATGCGGGCAAGCCGAAGCAGTTCCTGGTGCCTTACTACATCGCCAGCCATCCCGGCAGCGACCTCGAGGCGATGATCAACCTGGCGTTGTTCCTCAAGCGCAACGGCTACAAGCCGGATCAGGTTCAGGATTTCATCCCGGCGCCCTACGACATCGCCACCTGCATGTACCACACGGGGATCGACCCGCTGACCGGCCGCGAGGTGCATGTGGCCAAGGCGCTGAAGGACCGCAAGATGCAGCGGGCGCTCCTGCAGTTCTTCAAGCCGGAGAACTGGTTTGAGGTGCGCAAGGCGCTTCTGGAGGCGGGGCGCGCCGACCTGATTGGCAACGGCTGCGACTGCCTGATCGCCGCGGATCCCCCGCGGGAGGCGCTGCAGGCCCGCCGGGACAGGGCCAACTCCGCGGTGCGTGGCGACCATTACCACGCGGTGGCCAACCCGTCGAGGGGCGAACCGGCCGGCGAGCGCGGACTGGCGAATCAGGGCTACCGCCCTGGGCGAAGGACGGCACGCCGCCAACATAAGAAAACGAAGGGGCGAGACTCTGCCCCTTAAGACCAACCCGCCACCATTAGCACGAGGCGAATAGCGTTATGACCATGACTTGGCCCCGGTACCTCACGGTGACGTTGGCGGTCTCATTCATCGCTCAAGCCGATGGCGGCGAGACGACGCCAACGTCTCTTCTGGCGGAGGCGATGTCGATCGCGAAAAATCGGTCAGACCTGGGCGACACCCGCATCACGGCGGCCTTGCGGCTCGGGGCGACAATGCGACTCGCAGGGCAGAAGGAATCGGCCCGCGCTGCTCTCGACGAATGTCGGATGCTCATCGCCAAGGTTCGAGATGTCGATAGTCGGGATGAAACCAAGGTGGAACTGGCGCGGCAATACCTGCTGCTAGGCATGCCTGCACAGGCACGAGAGTTGGTCGACGAGGTGACGGCGCGAGAGTACGACATCACCGGGCAATGCCTGCTCGCGCGGACGGCCCTGGAGATGGGAGACCTTTCCGAAGCGGAATGGGCGGTCCGGGCGGGGGTGGCGCTGGCACAGCAACCGGGGCGAAAACTGGGCCCATTGATGGGAAACGCCATGCTCTGCGACCTGTCGCGGGTCGCGCGGGAGTTGAAGCAGCCCGAGTTGGCCCGGCAATGCGAGGCGGCGATTACCGTGGCCACCTGGAAGTCCGCCGTCCTCGGCGATCACGCCGAGGAGCTCGAACGTCGGGGGCAGACGGATAAGGCCCAGCGGATCGCGTCTCAGGCACCCGAGGAACACATGGCGGTGCTGGCACTGGCACGAGTCGCCGCGGCGCGCCACGAAAGACTACGTGGCCGGGAAGGACGCGTCGAAACAGCGCCGCTGTTGAGCGAATTGCTGAAAACCGCTGCCCGGATCAAGGAATCGGCCAAACGCGATTTCGCGTTGCGCATTGCCGCGGGGAAGATTGCGGCCGCCGGGGATGTTCGGACGGCAACGAAGCTGGCCTCCGAGATCCAGTCGCCGGCCGCCCGGATTCTCGCCTTGATTTCGGTCGTGGATGACCCAGTAGTGATGCGGTC
>JAGWVO010000249.1 GCA_018970845.1 Planctomycetota bacterium | reverse complement strand
TCACGGCGGGCGTGGGCAACGCCTACGAGAAGGTGTTGAACACGGCGTTGATCGAGTCCTTCGACAATGAGGGTAACCCGAGCAACGCCACCGCCAGCGACTCCGTCACCTATCAGGACCTCAAGCCCGCGATCGACTTGTTGAAGTTGGTGGATCCGGGGGAGGTGCTGGAGTCTGGTGGATTGGTTGAGTACCGGTACGAGTTGAGGAACACGAGCGTGGCGGGGATGACGGATCCGCTGCGGGTGTTGAGTTTGTTGGACGACAAGGCCGGCGACATTCTGGCGAATTATTCGAGCTTCACGGGTGACGACGGCGACGGGTTGCTGGAGTCGGGAGAGACCTGGGTGTTCAAGGTGTGGCAGATGATACCGGTGGGTGACGCGACGGGAGGATCGTACACGAACATCGCGATGGTGTCGGCGGTGGACGACGAGGGGAACGCGGCATCGGACGAGTCGAGGGCGACGGTTCGTTACCGGGACGAGTTGCCGGAGACGATCCAGTTGGCGAAGGGGCATGACGGGACGCTTGACGAGGGGAAGTCGGGTCAGGTGGTGGTGTACCACTACACGGTGGGCAACAACACGGGATCCGTGGAGCCGTTGTATGTGAGCAAGCTGTCGGACACGATCAATCTTCCCGGTGGAAAGACGGTGGTGGTGGACCTTCTGGGTTTGTTCCAGGCGGCGAACCCGAACATGGACAAGTCGCGGGTGGATCCCGAGCAGGTGATCTCGTTCGATTACAGTTTCACGGCGGGCGTGGGCAACGCCTACGAGAAGGTGTTGAACACGGCGTTGATCGAGTCCTTCGACAATGAGGGTAACCCGAGCAACGCCACCGCCAGCGACTCCGTCACCTATCAGGACCTCAAGCCCGCGATCAGCATCACCAAGACTCCGGACATTTCCCAGGTGCCGCCGGGGGGCGCGGTCACCTTCACCTACGAGTTGAGGAACACCAGCCTGGCGGGCGCCGTTGACCCGCTGGTGATCGACTCGATCATCGACACCGACGGAACCCCGACCTACAGGGGGGGCGACACGAACACCAACGGCAAGCTCGATACCGACGAGGTCTGGCTCTACGACCTCAAGGTGACGATCAACACGCTTGGCGACCACACCAACACCGTCACGGTCCAGGCCCATGATGATGAAACCAATCCGACAACGGGCCAAGCGTCGGCGACTGTGTCGGTTTCGACCTTCTGCTGCACGACCTATACCATTGGCGGCTATGCCGGCACAGGCGAGCCCGGCCGGTACCTGCGGGCCAACTTCAGCGGAGCCTACCCGGGCGGGCTCACGGTGCCCCGGCCGGCTGTCGGCAGCGCCAAGGACATCATCCTTCTCGACTCCACGCAGGTGCAAAGCTTCCTGCGCGCGGTGAAGAAGCAACCGTTCTCCAACGCCAATGTCAAGAATTATGTCCCTTCCACGCTCGAGAAGCAGTTCGTGGCGTTGTCGCTGAATGTCCGGTTTGACGATTACGATCCAAACTTCAACGCCGATGCCGTGCATTTCGGTGACCTGTTGCTGCGCGACCTCACGGGCAGCCTGGCCTGGTTCAACGGGAGCAATGTGAGGACGGTGCTGGCGCTCAGCTACTCGTACCTCGATGGTGGCAATCCCTTCCCTTCAGGGATCAGCGCGGGAGACCTCACTTCCCTTCTTGACAACCTGAACAAGTCGTTCGACAACGGCCGGCCCTCGGCCTGGGCTGTGTCTCACCTGATATTCCCCACCCCGTCACCACTGGCGACTTTGGCTCCAAGCACCCCGGCATCGGCCAGCCCGCCCAAGCTGGTGACCGGCGAGGTCTGGTTCGACAGGAACATGAACGGGAAGATGGATTGGAATGAACCGGGAATGAAAGGCGTCACGGTGCGCCTGTCGAACGGTGGCGGTGGCGCGATCGCCTCCACGGTGACCGACAAGAACGGTTACTACAACTTCGCCAACCTTCCGGATGCCGAGTATTCGGTGAAATTTGTCACTCCCAGGGGGTTCGCGCCCACCATCCCGGGCGCGTCCGCCGCTGTCGCGTCCAGGGTGGCCTTGGCGCCAACGCAGGATGATTGCAATTGCGGGTGCGACCTCAAGGCGGTGTTCAACGCCGGTTTCCGCGCCCTGACGAAACGCACCGGTGGAAAGGACTCCGGCTACTACCTGACTTCAGATGGAAGGCAGGAGGTGACGGGTTCGTCCCATGGCAAAAAACTGTCGTGCGAGGTGTACGACTACCTGTTTGATTCCAAGTCGGGCGTGCTGAGGAACACAGATGACAGGAGCAAAAAGCTGTCCGTGCTGGTGGATGGCAACGGGCAGAGGATGCGCCTCGACTTCTTCAAGACTTACGAGAACCTCGCGGCGTACCTGTCGGCTTCCTCCGGAAACATGGCGCAGGCGTTGTCGAGGCAGTTGCTGGTGACGGAATTGAACATGCTGGCCGGAAGGATCCGGGGGTCCATGGTGGTGCTGACATCGGCGATCACCAACCCGGCGACGGGAGCGCCGATTCCATCGCCGGTGCTGCGCGGTCTGTCCACGGCTCCCATGGGCGCCTCCCCCTGGACGCGCATCACGCCCGTGGATGGCGGTATCGCCCAGGTGCAGAATGCCGTTGATTCGTCGATCCGCCAGTTGCTGGCCAACCGGTTGACCATCGCGGCCGGCGGCAACCGGCTCTACCAGCGGGGCCTCATGCAGGTTCTTGCGGGAATCAATGCCGGGCAGGCGATCCTGGTCTGACGGCCGCCCGATCTCGGGCTTTCCCGTCCCGCGCGGGTTCCGGCCGATCGGAACCCGCGCGGGGTTTCGCATGGGCTGGGCAGTTTTCGGAACATATCATCAGAGTGCTGCTTAAATAGCGATTTAATTCATGTTGAATTCGGCATAGTATGGAGTTTCTTTCGATTAAGGTAACGATTTGCCGATTGATTTGCCCCTCACTTCGTTCAGGGCTCTTAAGCGTTGAAAGGCCAGGTCCTTGAGGCCATTCAAAGAAGATCGATGCGTAGGAGCCCTGAACGAAGTGAGGGGCCAGAGTTCAACCGTCGAAAATTTCAAGTTATCGCATCCTAAAATATATTCATCAGTTTACAAGCAGGATTTTTGGTCATTTTGTGCGATCCATTATTTTGAATTCAGCTCTGGGGCAGGACACGGCCCGCCGCGAAACCGGAACGGCGCACCTCAAGAGAGGTGCTGAGCGGGGCTTTTTGTGTTTCTGAGTTCGTGATCCGTTTTCTTTCAATCCTAAAAATGGAATTGAATCCAGAAGTTATGGATGAGGATTGTTTTTTTCATGCGCCATTGTAATGAGGATAACTGGACCAAGTTTCGTGGGCGGCCTTGGCGCCCGGCACCTGCAAGTACCCCCGGAGAGATTCGAACTCCCGACCGACGGATTAGAAATCCGTTGCTCTATCCAGCTGAGCTACGAGGGCTTTGGGTGTAGTATACTCGGCTATCGACATTCGTGACCATTGTCACCACCCGATGAATCAAAAAAAGGGGGCGCAGCGTGGCGGCTTGGCGGCATCTCGGGATTCCCCAGACATGAAATCAGCCGGCATTCCCTTGGCTTGGGCCCTGTTGCTGCCGCTGGTGCCCGTCCCTTGCATGGCCGAGGCGGGGCCCAACGAACGGCTGGGAGGCGCTGGCTCCTTCCTGGCCAGCCACTGCGCCGGATGCCATGCGGGCGCCGGGGCCAAGGGCAAGTTCCGGATCGACAATTTGGCAGGCCTACCCGCGGCCGAGGCGGCCAAGCGCTGGGGCAGGATCGTGGCCCGGCTTGAGGCGGGCGAAATGCCTCCCGTCGGCAAAACCCGGCCCGGTGAGAAAGAAGTTGCCGGGGCGCTGGCCACCCTCAAGTCGCTCCTGGCCGGGGAGGCCCGCGAGCGGCGCGCCAGCGGCCGGGCGCAGGTTCGCCGTCTCAACCGCCTTGAATACGAAAACAGCATCCACGACCTCCTTCATGTCCGCCTGCCGCTCCGCGACCTGCTTCCCGAGGACGATTCCGCCGACGGTTTCGACAACGGTGCCAAGGCGCTCAGCATCTCCCCCGTTCATGTCCAGCGTTACATGGAGGCGGCGGAGCGGGCCCTGGCATCGGCGATCATCCACGGTCCGCGGCCCGAGACGAAAAAGCTGTCGGTGTCATTCGGTGATCCTGCGGAAAACACCTACCAGAACCTGGGCCACGCCCACAACATGCCGCAGATCCATGTTCGCGAAGGCAAGGTCTGGTTCCTGGGCGAGTCCCACATCGAGGTGCCGATCCATTCGATGCTGTTGGCCGCGGCGACCCGGGCCGCCCCGGGCCGCTACCGCGTCACGATCGCCACGCACACCGAGGACGAAATGAACGAGCCCCTGACGCTTTACCTGAAGGCGAGGCACTCGCGGCACGAGTTCGGCTACTTTGACTCGCCGCTGGGCAAGCCCGCCGAAGTCGTCATCGAGCATGATTTCAAGCCGGGCGACAGCGTGGTCATGGCGCCCTACAACCTCCGCGCGATCCGCCGCTCGCGGGGCCTGCCCAACCCCGGCCTGTCCATGAAGGCCCAGGGCGGCCCCGCCCTTGTCATCGACAGTTTCGCCGCCGAGGGCCCCCTTCATGAAGCTTGGCCGCCGGCCTCGCACGAGGCGCTGTTCGCCTCGGTTCCGATGAAGGCCTGGAAGGACATGCCCAAGAACGCGCGCGTTCCGCTCGGGCGCAAGCCGACCGACCTCACGCCCGCTCCATCGGATCCCTCCGCCGAGGCGAAAACGCTGCTGGGGCGATTCCTGCCGCGGGCCTTCAGGCGGCCTTTGGTTGCGGCCGAAATGGCCCCCTACCTCGCGCTTGTCGAACGGAACCTCTCCGCGGGGGAAAGCTTTGAATCGGCCATGCTCGCGGCTTACCAGGCGGCGCTCTGCTCGCCCGATTTCCTGTTTCTCATCGAGAATCCCGGGCCGCTCGATCATCACGCGCTGGCTTCGAGGCTGTCGTATTTCCTCACGCGGAGCATGCCGGACGAAACCCTGCGTTCGGCCGCCGACGCCAAATTGCTTGGTGATCCGGCGGTGCTCCGGCGCGAGGCCTCGAGGCTGCTCGATTCTCCCCGCTCGCTCGCCTTCCTGAACGATTTCCTCGACCAGTGGCTGCGCCTTCGCGACCTCGACGCGACGATGCCTGACAAGGAGCTGTTTCCCGAGTTCTACGAGGACTTGCACTCGTCGAAGGTCGATGGCCTGCTTCGTTCAAGCATCGAGGAGGAGACCCGCCTTTTCTTCGCCGACCTGCTCAGGAACGACCGTGGCGTGGGCCTCATCGTGGATTCCGGTCACGCGTTCCTGAACAAGAGGCTCGCCGAGCATTATGGCCTGCCGCCCGTTGCCGGCGCCCGCCTGCGCAGCGTCAAGCTGCCAGCCGGAAGCGATCGGGGGGGCGTGCTCACGCACGCGAGCATCCTCAAGGTGACGGCGAACGGTTCGAACACCTCCCCGGTGACGCGAGGCGCCTGGGTGCTGGAGAGCATCCTCGGCCGTCCGCCCCAGCCGCCGCCGCCCGATGCCGGCGGCATCGAGCCCGACACGCGCGGAGCCACGACCATCAGGGAACAACTGGCCAAGCATCAGGCCAGCGCCACCTGCGCGAACTGCCACAGGTCGATCGATCCGCCCGGGTTCGCCCTTGAGGCGTTCGATCCCATCGGCCAGTTCCGGCAGCACTACCGCGCGACGAAAATCGGAACCGAGCTGAAGACCGTC
>JAGWVO010000248.1 GCA_018970845.1 Planctomycetota bacterium | reverse complement strand
GAAATCTACAACCTCGCGGCGCAGTCGTTCGTGCCCACCTCGTGGAACCAACCGGTGCTCACGGGGGAGTTCACGGCGATCGGCGTGACGCGCATGCTGGAAGCCATCCGGCTGATTGATGCCAAGGGAATCCGCTTCTACCAGGCCAGCTCAAGCGAAATGTTCGGCAAGGTCCAGGAGGTTCCACAAAGGGAATCAACCCCGCTCTATCCGCGTTCTCCCTACGGTGTGGCCAAGGTCTACGGCCACTGGATCACCATCAATTACCGCGAAAGCTACGATATGTTCGCCTGCTCGGGCATCCTCTTCAACCACGAGTCGGAGCGACGGGGCAAGGAGTTCGTCACCCGCAAGGTGACCGACGGAGTGGCGCGGATCAAGCTTGGCAAGCAGAAGAAACTGAAGCTGGGCAACCTCGATGCCCGGCGCGATTGGGGCTTCGCCGGAGATTATGTTGAGGCGATGTGGCTGATGCTCCAGCAGGAGAAGCCCGATGACTATGTGGTGGCCACGGGAGAAACCCACCCCGTGCGCGAACTGGTCGACCTGGCCTTCGGCCATGTGGGCCTCAAGTGGCAAGACCATGTTGAGATCGATCCGGCCTTCTTCCGACCCGCCGAGGTCGACCTCCTGGTGGGCGACCCATCCAAGGCCAAGGCCAAGCTGGGCTGGAAACCCAAAGTCTCCTTCCCGCAGCTTGTGGCGCGGATGGTCGACGCCGACATGAAGCGTGTCGCCGCCGAGAACTGAGACGATGCCGGTTGACCGGTTCCCCGAGGAAACCCGATGCGCGTGTTGATCACCGGCGCGACGGGCTTTGTCGGCGGCTGGCTCACGGAACGCCTGCTCGCTGAAAAAGGCTGGCAGGTGATGGCATTTTCTCGCGGACAGAAATGGCCGGAATCGTTGGCGCACCTGGGCCATGTTCCACTCATCAACGGCGACTGCTCCGATTCGGAGTCCATCCGGCGCGCGACGGTATCGTTCCGCCCCCAGGCGGTGGTTCACCTGGCCGGAATGACAAGCCCGGGACAATCGTTCAAGAACCCGGCGCAAGCCTGGCACGACAACCTTGGCGGAGCGCGCGGGCTGCTCTCGGGGATCGCCGCGTCAGAGGTCAAGCCGCTGGTGCTTCATGTGGGAACCGGCCTGGTTTATGCCCCGCCGCTGCGCGGGGAGTCCCTGGCGGAGGACGCCCCCTTGGGACCGGCCAGCCCGTACGCGGCAAGCAAGCTGGCGGGCGAGGCCGCCGTCGCGAACCTGGCCGCCGAGCACGGCATCCCCCTGATATTGGCGAGGCCGTTCAACCATATCGGCCCCCGGCAAGGGACCCAGTTCGCGATCGGAAGCTTCGCCATGCAGGTGGCGGCGATCGCCAGGTCGGGCAAGCCCGGGATCATCGAGACGGGCGACCTGACTCCGCGCCGCGACCTCACCGATGTCCGCGATGTGGTGGAGGCGTACCGCCTTCTCATCAGGCGCGGAACCGCCGGAGGCCCCTACAACATAGGATCTGGATCCAGCATTTCCATGGCAGGTGTCCTCGACCGCCTGATCGCGCTGGCAGGAGTGGAGGTGGAGGTGCGCACCCGCTCCGACCTGCTCAGGCCGGGCGACCCCCTCGACTTCCGCGCCGACTGCTCCCGCATGAGCGGGGAAACCGGCTGGAAGCCGGCCATATCCCTGGACAAGACCCTTTCCGACATCCTCGCCTCGTTCGCGGGGCGCGATAATTCCATAGTCTAATCCCACCAAGGGCGGAGAATCACCGATGCGTTTGGCGATTTTGGGAACCGGTTATGTCGGCCTTGTGACAGGAACATGCTTCTCCGACTTCGGCAACACCGTCGTCTGCATCGACAAGGACGCCGCCAAGGTCGAGGGCCTTCGGCAAGGCCGGATTCCCATCTATGAGCCGGGCCTTCAGGAACTCGTCGAGCGAAACACCCGCGAGGGCAGGCTTTCGTTCACCACCGACCTTCCATCGGGCATCAACGGCGCCGAGGTGGTTTTCATCTGCGTCGGCACCCCGCAGGCCGCCGACGGCAGCGCCGACCTCTCCATCGTATTCGAGGTGGTTCGGTCGATCCGCGACCATGTCGACGGGCCGAAGATCGTCGTCATCAAGAGCACCGTTCCCGTCGGCACGAACGACAAGGCGCTGGAAATCCTCAAGGATGCGAGGCATCCGGTGCGCCTGGCAAGCAATCCCGAGTTTCTCAAGGAGGGCGCCGCCATCGACGACTGCCTCCGACCCGACCGCGTCGTCGTGGGCGTTCGGGAGGCGGCCACGGGCGAAACGCTGAAGGCGTTGTACGCCCCGTTCCTGCGCACCGAGAAGCCGTTCCTGATGATGTCGCCTCTGAGCGCCGAGATGACCAAGTACGCGGCCAACGCGATGCTCGCCACGAAAATCAGCTTCATCAACGAGATGGCGAACCTTTGCGAGCGCGCCGGCGCCGACATCAACGATGTCCGCCGCGGCATGGGCCACGACAGCCGCATCGGATTCCAGTTCCTGTTCCCCGGGGCCGGATACGGCGGCAGTTGCTTTCCCAAGGACATCCGCGCGGTGGTCTCCATGGCGGGGGAGTTCGGCGCCGGCAGCGAACTCATGCGCTCGGTTGACCTGGTCAACGAAAACCAGAAGAAGGTCCTGGGAGCCAAGGTCGCCTCGCATTACCCCGGTGGCATCGCGGGAAAAACCTTCGCCATCTGGGGCCTCTCCTTCAAGCCGCGGACCGACGACATCCGCGAGGCGCCGTCGCTGGTTCTCATCGATTCGCTGCTGGCCGGGGGCGCGAGGTGCCAGGCGCACGACCCCGAGGGGATGCCGAATGTCCGAAAGCTCTTGGGCGACCGCATCTCCTACGCGCAGTCGCCCATGCAGGCGCTCGATGGCGCCGACGCCCTGGTCGTCGTGACCGAATGGAGCGAATTCCGCACTCCCGACTTCGGCGTGCTTGCCGCCAAGCTTCGCGACAAGGTGATCTTCGACGGCCGCAACCTTTTCGATCCGGCGGTGGTGTCGCGCGCGGGACTCACCTACCATTCGATCGGGCGGGTGACCGCCAAGCCGCCCGGTTGACGCTTCGCCCGGCCATCCGGTTCAATCCATGGTGGAGCGGGGCCCTCCCGCGGCCGGGGATGGTTGCATGATAGGCCTCGACACCATCTCCGACCCGGCCAGGCCCGAAGAGGATGCCGGAGGCTGGATCGTACTCAAGATCCGCTGGGTGGGGGTGATCCTGGGTTACATTGTCGCCAACGCCGCGACCGGCGCGGCGAACGCCCCTCTGCTCAACGCGCTGCTGGCCGTCGGCCTCGCCTTCACGCTGCTCGACACATGGTTCCGCCGTCGCGACAGGATCTTCCTTGGCCGCTTTCCCCTGTTCATCTCGGCGATGGAGGCGCTCTTCATCGGCCTGCTGTGCCACTTCGATTCGGGCGCCGAGAGCGCGTTCCGTTACTACTACTTCCTCTCCGTCTTGTGCTGTGTTCTCCGCCATGGCGCCATGGTCGGCTGGCTCACCTGCGTGGGGCACATCGCGTCCTGGACGGTGCTCTGGCTGTCGGCTCCAAGCGGCTCAGGCGGCGGGCTGACCGGGGCGCTCCTGGTGCCGGCGGTTCTGGTCTGGGTCACCTGGGCCGGCCTGGCCCTGGGCCGCAGCATGCGCGAGGCGCGCGACGAGTTGGGCCGGCTCAACCTCGCCCTGGTGCGAAGCCAGGCCGAGCTGGAGCAGCGCATCGCCGAGCGCACCCGCCAGTTGCAGGAAACGCAGGCCCAGATGCTCCAGCAGGAGAAGATGGCCAATTTCGGACTTCTCGCCGCTGGGATTGCCCATGAGGTTGGCAACCCGCTCACCGGCGTGAGCAATGTCGTGCAGTTGCTGCAGCGCAAGGACCACGACGAGCGCACCCGCGAGAAGCTCGACCTCATGGCTGGGGAACTGGCGCGCATGCGGGTGATCCTCCGCGAACTCACGGAATTCGGCAGGCCCGCCAGCCGGGAGCGTTCCGTCTGTTCGCTGGCCGAGGTGGTGGACGACGCGCTTCGCGTCGCGAAGTACCACAAAAGGCCGGGATCCCGGCTGCGGCCGCCCAAGGTCGCCGACGATCTGCCCCGTGTCGCCTGCGTCCGCGGCCAGTTGGCGCAGGTGATCCTGAACCTCGTGCTCAACGCCCTCGACGCCGCGGGCGCCGACGGCATCGTGGAACTGCGGGGAGACGCGGCCCCGGAAGAGGTCTCGGTGGAAATCGAGGACAGCGGCCCGGGCTTGTCCGCCTCGGTGCGGGACAGGCTGTTTGAACCGTTTGTCACGACAAAGTCCGAGGGAACCGGATTGGGCCTGTACCTTTCGCGGCGGATCGTCATGGAGCATGGCGGAAGGCTCGAACTCGGCGCGGGATCGCTGGGAGGCGCCCTGTTCCGCGTGGTGCTGCCCGCATGGCATGGCGAGCGGCAGGAACGATTGGAAGCGCCCCCTCGGGCGGGAGCGGCGACATGAGCGCGGCAAGGCACCGGGTTCTCGTGGTGGACGATGAGCCCGTGATCCGGTCCAGCCTGGCGGAGTGCCTGGAAGGGGAAGGATTCGACACCGTCGTCGCCTCGACCGGCGAGGAGGCCGTGCTGGCCGTGGAGCAGGGTCCGGTCGACCTCGTGCTTTGCGACCTGCAGTTGCCTGGCATCAACGGCATCGAGACCATCGACCGCATCCTCGCCCGGGACCCGGGTGCCCTGGTCGTGCTGATGACAGCCTACGGCACCGTGGAAACCGCGGTTTCGGCCTTCCAGCGTGGCGCGCACGACTACCTTCTCAAACCCGTGATCCTCGATGAGGTTTTGGCGCGGGCGCGGCGATTGCTCGAACACCGCGAAACCCTGCGGGACAACCAGCGCCTGCGCCGTGAACTCACCCGGGTGGAACAGGCGGCATCAACAGGCCGGCTGGTGGGCCAGGGCGCCGTGATGCGGGGTGTCAGGACGCTGATCGGCAAGATCGGCCCGGCGCGCTCGACCGTCCTCATCCTCGGAGAAAGCGGCACCGGCAAGGAACTGGCGGCCCGGGCCCTGCATGAACTCGGCGAGAAAGCCCGCGACCCGGCCGGCAAGGATCCAGGCCGTTTTCTCGCCGTCAACTGCGCCGCCATTCCCGGGGACCTTCTGGAAAATCAGTTGTTCGGGCATCGCCGGGGCGCGTTCACCAGCGCCGACCGCGACCAGGCCGGCCTGTTTGTTCACGCCGGCCGGGGCACGGTGTTCCTCGACGAGATCGGCGAATTGCCGCTGGCCACCCAGGCCAAGCTGCTGCGGGCCATCGAACAACGCGAGGTCCTTCCCGTGGGGGCCAATGAACCGGCGAAGGTTGAGGCCAGGGTGTTGGCCGCCACCAACAAGGACCTGCAGGCGGAGGTCGAAGCCAACCGTTTCCGATCCGACTTGTACTACCGGCTGAATGTCGTGAGTTTGCGGATGCCTTCTCTCCGTGAAAGGCGTGAGGACATACCCGAGCTGGCCGAGCACCTGCTGGCCCGGCACGCCGGTTTGGCCGGCAAGCGATTCGAGGGGGTGAGCCGGCAGGCGATGGCCTTTCTGCGGGAGGCGCGCTGGAAGGGAAATGTGCGCGAACTCGACAATGTGCTCCAGCGGGCGGTGATTCTGGGCGACGGCCCGCTGGTGGAACCGCACGACCTGCCCGCCGACCTGGTGGGCGAGTCCACCGATCCCACCGCGGTGGATTCCCTGCCGGAGGCGGTGCGCCGCTTCGAG
>JAGWVO010000247.1 GCA_018970845.1 Planctomycetota bacterium | reverse complement strand
CAAAGATTCCGGCAAGCCCGTCCCACACGATGGATGGCGGGAGTCGCTGGACACCGTCGTCTTCGTCGTGATCCTTGTTCTGATCCTCAAGACATTCGTGGCGGAATGCTTCGTCATCCCGACGGGATCGATGGCTGAAACCTTGTATGGATATCAAAAAGGTATAGTTTGCCCGGAATGCTCGCATTCATTCGCCGTCAACGCCAGCGACGAGGTTGAGAACGGTTCACGCGACAGGAATTTTTGCACTTGTCCCAACTGCCTTCGGGACATCGAGATGGTTCGCGCGGGGCAAATGCGTCGGGGCGCCGAGGCCGCCCGGGTTGACGATCCCGGTGCCAGCACGGGGGACCGGGTGCTGGTGGGCAAGTTTCCCGCCGACCTCCGGGCCATGTCGGGCCCATCCCGCAATCAGGTGGTGGTATTCAAGTTTCCCGGCAACGGAGGCGGCGGTTTTGATCCGTTTCCGATCTCCGGGCCGCAACGAAACCACACACCGATGAATTACATCAAGCGTTGCATGGGATTGCCGGGCGAGGTTTTGGGCATATCCGGCGGAGACATCTACCGCCTTGAGGAAGGCTGGATCCCGCCTTTGGATGAAGGCCCCCAAACCGAATGGTGGAAGGCGGATCACATGCGGGTCGCGTTCCTCCCGAAGGTTCGAATCGGGCCGGATGGAAGGCTTGAGGTGCCACCAGGCGACATGGCGATTGAAAGGGTTGAAGGCGATCCCGCGACAATGATTGTCCGCGGCGGGAGATTTGCCATTATCCGGAAGCCTCCAACTGTTGTCATGGCCGAATCAAGACTCGTTTATGACGATGACAAGCCCGCGCGCGACATGAAGGAGTTTCCCCGATGGACCGGGGAAACTCCCGCCTCGTTTCCCAAGGGAACTGACGGTTTTTATTCCGGCGATGGATCCGGTTCCGCCGCATGGTTGCGCTACCGCCACCTTTTGCGGCCCAATGTGCAGGGAGTGGGGCCTGCGGCGGTATGCCGTCCCCAGGTTGTCACCGATGTGATGGGTTACAACACCGGCCGTGTGTCGGAAGTGTTGTTTGGAGCCTTGTTGCCGGGGGAAGGCGCCAGAAGCGTGGCCGGAAATTGGGTTGGCGACCTCATGGTTGAATTCAGTGTCCGGGCCCGTTCCAAATCCGGGTCGGTCCTTGCCGAGGTGGCCAGGGGCATGGGCCGATATCGGGCACGAATCGATCTTTCCTCGGGAGAAATCACCCTGCAATCCATCGATCCGGATGGAAGGGAAAACAATTTGGCGCGCTTGCCGTCACCTGTCAGGGGAGGTTCCCACACGGTTCGATTTGGCCATGTCGATCGAACGCTTCACCTGTGGATCAATGGCAAGGCCGTCACGGGAGAAGGAGTTCCCGTTTTGCCTCCCGCCTCATCCGGCAACCGCTCGTTTGACCTTGAGCCAGCGGCATTGGGACTGGATGGCGGTGCCGTCGCGGACATTGGCCATATCAAGCTTTACCGGGACACCTACTACACGGCGAAGGACAGTCCTTCGGAAATGGATGTCCATCTTGACGACTTCGCCGCCCCCTTGGATTGGTCCGCGGGAAAGGCGACGCCCGATAACCTCAAGGCGCTGTCCTGGGCTCCGATGAGGGTGCTCCGGGTTCCCCCGGGGCATTATCTTTGCCTGGGGGACAACAGCACTCACAGTTCTGACAGCCGGAGTTGGGGAACTGTACCTGGCCGACTCATGCTAGGCCGGGCCGTTGGGGTCTACTGGCCACTAGGCCGCATTGGGTTGATCCGATGAGCGGGACTTCCTTTGGAGAAATCCAGGTCCGCGTGCGTTATGCCGAAGTGGACCGGATGGGGTTCCTGCATCACGCCAATTACCTCGTCTACCTCGAGCAGGCTCGCATCGACATGCTTCGCGCCGCGGGATTTTCCTATCGGGAGTTGGAGGATCAGGGATTTTTCCTCGTGTTGACCAAGGTCGAGATACGGTACCGCCGGCCTGCGGGTTTTGACGACCTTTTGACAATCCGCGTTCGGGTGGAGCGGGTTACGGGGGCCCGAATCGACCATGCCTATGAGGTGAGGCGTGGCGAGGAACTGCTTTCCGAAGCGACCACGACCTTGGCATGCGTTGATCGGGAGGGCCGGCCGCGTTCGTTGCCCGATTTCCTTCGGGGCAGGGGGGATGCCATCGGGAGTGCCGGTTCATGAGACGATGGATTCTGGCCGTTTTCTTTCCGCTGGTTTTGCCGTTGTTCCCGGTGCTTGCGGCGGGGTTGGTCGCTGGAGCCATACCGGGGCAGGCTCGTGATTATTTTCTTGACCACCTTTCGCTGCTCGACCAGTTGATACTTGGCTTGGGCATGGCGCTTTTTGTCATTCAAACCATCCTGTCATGGCGTGCCTTGCGATGGAAAGGGGGAGGGTTTGATGAAAATGTCGATCCTTGGTTGTCGCATTTGGCTCAGGCCGCCGAGTGGTTTCCACTGCTCGGCCTGATAGGGACAGTCGCTGGAATCCTGCAAACATTCGGATCGATATCCGGCCCGACTCCCCCGGAGAAAATCATCCAGCTATATGCGCCGGCCATCACGGCCACCGGCGCGGGGTTGTTCATGGCGTTGGTGAATATCCTTCCCACCTGGATGGTCCTGGTGGGAAGGGACTTGATCAGGATGGTCGCGGGTGTAAAAGCAAGCGGCCAGGATGCCACCTGAACGGAATGGGGAGAGCGGCCAATGATCACGCTGCCCCGGCGAAGTGTGACCCGCTTCTTCATTCCCTTGATCGATGTGCTTATCCTGCTTTTTTGCGCCTTCCTTCTCATGCCGCTTTCCGCAAGGGACGGCGCTGAAAGCGTTGAAAACAATCGAAGGAAGCGCCTCCTGGAAGACGCGTCCCGCAAGCGGGACATTGAACGAAAGCAGATTGATGAGGAAATCCGTCAACTCAGGGATGCCAGACAGGCGACCGCCGCCAGCCTGTCCGGCAGGTTCTCGCCGATAGTCCTGTTGATAGATGGCGCGAGTGGGAAACTCACCAGGGAAATTGGCGGTCGGAGTCTGGTCATAGATGGTGATGCCCGCCCGGGGCAGGTGAGGGCGATGGTGGATTCCGACCGCGCCAGGGTGCGCGAGGTGACGGGAAACGCCACCGCGGAACCTTATTATGCGGTGCAACTTCCTGCCGACCCCTTGTCTCCCTACCCGACTCGTGAGATGAGGCAAAGGTATCTCGGTTGGTTTCAGGAGGCCGGGGTGGCCGCGGACATCAGCTTGCCGGCGATTGATTCCAAAGGGGGTCAGGGCCCATGAACCATTTTTCCGCCGCCATGTTTTTCACATTGGCCATTCAGTTGTTCTGCGCGCTGGCGGGAGGCCTTACGGCCTATTTCGTCATCGACATGCTCGAGCCGATGGTCATGACTGCCATGATGCGGCCAAGACTCACATTTCCCCGCAACATCATCCTGCGATGGGGAGGGTTTGCCGGGTTCGGCCTGCTCGTTTTTTTCCTGGTCGGCGAGGTGGGTTCGACTGGTGGCGGGTCCGCTCGAGGTGGCGGCCAACAAAAGGGAAACGGTGTGGAAGGAAATCCGTCTGATTCCAGCCCTGCCAGAAAAGAAAATACCGGGACTGTCGTGGCAAAAAATTCAGGCAAGGATATTCGTGTGCGGGTGTTGTCACCGGAAACCGCCTCCAAATTGCCGGGTGCCATGGGTGATACGCGGCGACTGTTTCTCTATTGGGAAGGTCCGACATCCGAGCCCGAACTGCTCGATTACCACGCCACTAGGGAAAAAATTGATGGTTGGAGAAAAACCAACGCAAGTTCGGCCGAGCCAAGACTGACACTTGTTTACACGAATGATGATCCCGACGATGCCTCTCCCATTATTGTTGGCTTTTCGAGATTTCTAAACGATTTGGGTGTCGCGCTCGAGAGGCGCACGGCCAATGACTTTGAAACGGCTGCGGTTCCTTCATCAAAGCCATGATATTTCGCCTATTGGTTCTAGTTCCCAGCGGAAATTCCTTGCCAGGCTGGCTGAATCCTGCAGGGAAGGACTATGAAACGCTCCGGCTGGAATGGAAACCAGGACTGTCCGTCAACTCGGAAGTGAAAAGATGCCATGCCGTTGTCATATGTGGATGGGCCGACCCGTCTCCGGTAGTCGCGGCAGTTTCGCGGGCGATCGTGGATTTGATGATTCCCGGGCCTTACCCGGTTGTTGTTTCTGATCATGATTGGAACGATCGGTATTTTCCTGGTGTTTCGGTTCACGATTCGGCTGGTGAATCCGGCTCGGCGGCCAAGATCGTCTGGCTGGCCAAGGTGCAGGCGATCCGTCGAAAGGCGTCTTTTAGGAACATCCTCCTGGCTTTGGTTACGACTCTGGCTCTGCTTGCGGGAATGGGATCCGGCCTTTTGACCATGTGGTCTTCTAGGTACGACACTACCCTTCAAAATGGCCTCATGCTGCTTGATGGTTTGGAAGGGCCCCGTCCGAGGTTGATGACTGGATCAAGCCTGCAAGCCCTCAGGGACCGGTTCAGCGACATCGGGGCGTGGCGTCCAACATCTCCCGCCAGTTTCGAGATAACCGGGCGCATGTCGCGGGCGCATGACTTGCTTGGCCGGTGGATTGCTCCGCTGGAGGAGGCTTCCTCATGGCCCGAGATCGAAGAAACGGGAAGTTTGGCCCGTCTGAGGTCGCTTGCGGAAAGGGTGAGGAACTTTCATCCGGATTTGCCGATGTTTGATGAGGTTCCGCTGGGCCGAGAGGCCTTGGCGCATCGGGACGAGATCATCAAGGGAGTTGATGACGCCACAAGGGCCATGGAACTGATTTCAAGGCGAGTCGAGGCGCGTCGGGAATCTCTTGGACTCTTTGGATACAGGAAGGCGAATGAAACGGACTGGAAAGGATGGCACAAGGCCAGCCAAAACCTCTTGGATGAAGGTTCAGGGTTGCCTTCCGATTCGCCGCTGATGATGCTGGAGGATGTCCGGCAAGCGGTGAGGATCGAAAGGGAGTCCCTGTTGGATTTGATCCGGGCGCGTGAAATGACGATCCTTCTTGGGTTGGTCGGAACAGACGCGCAAGCGTTGCTGGTGCCTCCTGAATCATCCGCCGACGCATCTGCCGCGACAAATCGGCTGTTGTCGATCCTTGACGTATATCCGATGGCGGAAAGTGATTTGACCGGATCGGGGCTTCCGACAGTGTTCATGTCGGCCTTGCGAGAGCGGGTTCGGTTGTGCCGCGCGGGTTGGATTTTCGGCGGCGCCAAGCAAGTTGTGGGTTTGATCAATCCGATGGCAGGCGGTTTGGCTTCATGGCGTCTCTCGATTGGAAAAACCCGTCGATCTTCGTTGGTGGCAGGGTGGAATCGATTGCTGGGGATTTTGGGACGCATGGAAATCGGCGCAAGCCATGGTGCTCCCATCGATGATTTAGAAAAATATTTCAATACTCCAGAAAATCCAATACCAATGTCCATGGCCATCCTAGATTTTCCCGCGTCACCGGTGAGCGGCGACCTGCATCTCGTTGTGGAGAATTTGGCCCGGTCTGGCGCGACCGTTCGATTGGTGAAACACCGCACTGACAGGCTGGCTGGCGTATTGAGAGTTACCTTTCATGCCGAGCCTGGCTCATCACTGGCCTGGTTGCCCGGTGAAAACTGCGTGGCAAGGTTGATGTCGGAGGGTGCCGAGATTGCAACATGGCGAGGTCCGAATCGTCAAGTGGTTGGAACCGAGGGACTTTCAGGGCAGGCCAGTTCTGGGATACGCGCC
>JAGWVO010000246.1 GCA_018970845.1 Planctomycetota bacterium | reverse complement strand
GGCTACGGCGGCGGTGGTAGCGGCGGTGGCGGCTACGGCGGCGGTGGCGGCTACGGCGGCGGCGGTGGTGGCTACGGCGGCGGTGGCGGTCGTGGCGGTTACGGCGGCGGTGGCGGCGGCCGAGGCGGTTACGGCGGCGGTGGCGGTCGTGGCAGCTACGGCGGCGGCGGCAGCGGCGGTTCCTACCGCGACTGATCCGTTCCCCTCACCTGATTGATTCACCCGAGGCCTCCACTCAACCGGAGGCCTCCTTCATTTTGCCCCCGCGGGGGGCAGCAGATCGATAAAATCCCACCATTGAGGATCCTCGGCGTAGGGCAATTCCTCGTCAGCCCCGGTCATCCATGCCCCACGCTCCAGGTCGTGCACCCGCAGGAGGAATCCAAGACGGGCGTTCTCGGCGGGATCGTATCCATGCAGTGAGGCCGGTGTGAACTGGGCGCCAAGCTCGAATCCACCCTTGGCCTGCCGCGACCGGAACACCACGGAACCGGATGGCGACCGCGGGGCATCCTCCAAAGCCCTTGGAACGACCGATTGAAGCAAAACCGGCTCAAGCCTGTCCTCACCTCCCCCGACGGGCAGCAGGTGAAACAGGTGGCAATAGGCGTTGGCGCGCTTCGAACCGGCCAATGGCCTGGTGGCAATCCAAACCGTCACGCCATCGGAAAGCCATGGGCTGGCGGAATCGCCACGGCAAGGCGCCGTCTTGCCAGACAAGGCCACCGTGAGCAACAAGCCGCCCGCATTCCAGCCGATCCTGGCATCAACCGGGTGTCCGGGCCGGCCCAGGCCCGAAAGCGTCACCATCCGATGGCTTTCGGACAGCGAGTCGGCGGAGGGAAGTCCCTTGGCCGGCTTGAAATGCCGGCATGGGTACGCCATGCGCGCGAGGGTGGCCTTTGGAATGATCGGCGGCACTCTTCGACTCCCGAGCTTGGGGCTAGGAAAGCAGGCTGCGGCGAAGCACCTCCCCGGCCTTGTCGAAGCACGGGTCCCAGGTGATTTCAGGAGCGCCATGCTCCAGGCAGTCCCTGATTTTCTCGAGCGTGTTGAGCGCCATGTGCGGACAGGCGTTGCACGCGCAGGTGATGCCCGAGACCGGATGAAAACGGTGCTGCTTGTAGCGGCGCTCAAGTTGCCAGATCATGTTGGGCTCCGTGGCGACGAGAACATCCACGGGCTTGGCCAAGGTTCCCACATGGCGGATGATGGCCTCAGTGCCACCCACGAAATCACTTCTCTCGCGGATGTTGGCCGGACACTCGGGATGGGCCACCGTCAAGCAACCCGGCAGTGATTTTTGCTGGCGGATCAGGTCCCCCACGCTGAAAATCTCATGCACCATGCAGGCGCCGTCCCAGATGATCATCTTCCTGCCGGTGATCTCCTGAAGGTATTGCCCCAGGTGACGGTCGGGAACAAAAAGGATTTCCATGTCGGCCGGAACCCGGCGGATGATCTCCTCGGCGTTGCCCGAAGTCACCACCCAATCGCAAAGCGCCTTGGTGGCGGCAGTGCTGTTGATGTAGGTGACGGTTTGGAACTTCCGGCCATTTTCCCGAAGCATTTCCTGGTAGCGGGCCAGCTTGGGAGCCGGGCAACTATCGGCAAGACTGCAACCGGCTTTCAGGTCTGGCAAAAGAACCCTCTTGGCCGGGTTGAGGATCTTGGCTGTCTCGGCCATGAAATGAACGCCGCAAAAGACGATCGTCCCGTTGGTGACCTTGGTGGCGGCTCGGGCCAATTGGAGGCTATCTCCGGTGAAATCGGCAATCGCCTGAATTTCACCGTCCTGATAGTAATGAGCCAGGATGGTCGCATCCTCGCGGGCCTTGAGGGAACCGATCTCGGCAAGAATGTCAGTGGCGACGGCGGACATGGCACTTTCCCTGAACCGCTGGGATGGACAACCCTAGGATAGCGAAGTCATTTTATCCCGGGTGCCGGAAGCGAAGGCATGACCAAGACCAATGAAATTCCTCTTTTGGATGGCCTGACACTGGCCCGGGCCGTGAAAGCCTGCGGACTCGCCGAAACCGGAGGCCAGGCCAAGCATGTCATCCGGGAAGGAATGGTGCTCGTGAACGGCTCCGTGGAAACGCGTCCGGGAACCCAGTTGGCCGCCGGTGACACCATCTCGATGGAAGGCCACACCGCCTGGCGCGTGACTGGTTAGTTTGGTTGTTTTGCAATTGGCCCGGTTCCAGGATATCCGCGAACCTACGACCTGTGTTTTTCGGGTCGCTTCTGCCGGCGGTTGGCGCCGGGAAACGGGCGGGAAGGCGGGTGACAAGAAACCCGCCGAAATACCTCACGGCTGAACTGATCCATTCGTGCTTTTCAATTTTGGAATCGATGATTCCGTTCACGAACTCCCGCCATGAGACAGGTTATCGCCTGATCACCAGCGTGCTCGCGACCTCGCCATTTTTCCGCTGGGGTGTCTCCGCCGCGGGCAGATAGGTCTTCACATATTCCACCACCGACTTTTCCGGAGACACGGTAACCCTCAAGTGTCCCGAAGGCGGCAGGAACTCCCCACGGATGTACCCGTACTCCTCGGCGTTTCGAAGCCTGTCGGATCCCGGATGCCCGGGTTGTGGAGCCATGATGTAGGCGACACCATCGAGGTCCTGCCTGGCATAAAAATGATCGTGCCCGTGGAAGACCGCGGCCACCTTGTTGCGAACCAGCAATTCGTGAATCGGGGCTTCCCAACCGGGACGGCGGGACTTGAATTCGTCCTTGCCATCCTTTCCTTTGCCGCCCCATTCATAAAGCGCGGCGGCCTCGCTGCCACCGCGGGCCGAATCATCCAACCCTCCCACCAGGTGGTGGATGAACACAAACTTGTACTTGGCCTTGGAGCCGGCAAGCGTTTTGGCCAGCCACTGGTACTGGGTCTTGCCCAGGGTCCTTGTCCAGTTTCCATCCGGGCTTCCCTTTCGGCTTCTGGGTGAAGTCCAAAACGGATCAAGCGCGATGACCTGGGCATCGCCCCAGTCAAAGGCGTAGTAATTCTCCGGCCTGCCCGCGTGCCTCACCTCGGTGGTGCTGCCCGTGTAAAACCCGTTCGGAGCCACTGGCGGGTAGTATTTCCTCCGGGTCTGGGCCGACCAGACCGGCATGCAATTGGGGGTGCCGTCGTAGCGGTCGAACCTTTCGCCGTCATGGTTGCCCTGCACCAGGAACACCGGGGCGGCGCGGCCGACCAACCCCAGGTAGTAGCGCTGCGCGATGTACTGGGGCAGCGCGTCACGGTAATTGGGATATTTGTCAGTCATGAAGGTGTCGCCCAAGTCGACATGGAAATCGGTGCCATGGGCCAGCACATTCGCCATTGTTTTCTCGTAGACGGCCGGGCGGGTTCCCTGGTCGAGGTGGGAATCCGCCTGCATGGTGAACACGAATGACTCACCCGGCCGCCTGCCGGTTTGGAAACTTCCGGCCGGGCCGGGCATGAATTCGCCGGTGGTTCCTTCCCGGTGATGCAGCCGGTAATAGTGCCTTGAGTCAGGCTTCAAGTCCTTGAGGTTGAACTCCACAGGCGCGCCGGCAGGCAGGCGGACGATGGAAGTCTTGCCCGAGGGCTCCTTCTCGGAAATCCCGTGGCTCAGGTAGGCTTGCGTGTCCCGCGCCGCCATCACGGAAACGGTGATGCTGGTGGTTGTGGGCCGGGCGAGGATGATGTCGAAGGCGTGTTCGGGCGCCGGCCCCGAGAACACATGCTGGGGGCCGCCACCCTGCTTGGGTTTCTTTTGGGCGATGGATTCGCGGGAAAAGAGCATCGTGATGGCGATTGCCGCCACAAGCCATCCCGCCGCCGGCCTCCATTTTTGGCGCATGGCCATGGCTCCACTTCAAGCGGCTTTTACAGCCTTCTTGTCCTTGCCTTTTTTTTGCTGCTGGGGGGCCGCCTTGCGAGGGTCGTACTGGGAGTTGGGCGTCGGCATCTGCGCCTTCACGGAGGCAAGGTAGTCATCGAGTTTTTTCGCGAGCCTGGCCGCCTCCGCCGGCATGTTCCTCGAAATGTCGGTTTGTTCCTTAAGGTCGCGCGAGAGGTCGAACATCACGGTTTTGTTGTCCTCGTAAAACCTGATCAGCTTGAGGTTGCCGAGGTAAATCGCCGAGTGGGGAGAGTCGCCCTGGTAGTGGGGGAAATGAAAAACCATCTCCTCCCTGGGGCGCTTGACCTCTCCCCTGCCCCCGTTGGACAAGAGTCCGGCCAGGCTTCCACCCTCGAGCCCCTTGGGCATGGCCGAGGCCGAAACCTTGGCCCATTCGCAAAAGGTGGGGAGCAGGTCATAGCCGACCACGCGCGCATGGCACCAGGAATTGGCTTTGACTCCCGGCCCCCGCGCGATGAAAGGCACCCGAATTCCCCCTTCGTACAGGTCGCCCTTGCCCCCCGAAAGTGCGGCCTTGCCGCCGCCGGCACCGTTGTCAGCCATGTAGATCACGAAGGTGTCGCCGGCCAGGCCAAGCTCGTCTACGGATTTCAGGACCATGCCGACCCCGGTGTCGAGGTCTTCGGTGATGGCGGCCCGCTCGGCGTTTTTGCCCGGCCCGAGTTTTTGGTACTTCGCCAAGGTAGCCTTGAGGGCGTTGCCCGGGGCATGAAGCGCGTTCCACGAAAGCTGGATGAAAAACGGCTTGCCTGCCTTCTTGTTTTTATCCATGAAGGCCTCGGCCCGCTTGGCCATGCCGAAAATATCCACCGGATTGGGATCCTTGAACTTGTAGGCTTCCTCGTTGCCGGTGTCGCCGTCGCTCTCGTCATAACCGTGCTGTGCCGGCCCGCCGCCCCTGATGTGCCATTTCCCGTAATGCGCCGTGGCGTAGCCCGCCTTGCGCAACAGTTCCCCGATGGTGGTTTCCGTCGCCGAAATGTTCTTGATATTCACGGGTTCGATGAGCTTTCGACCGGTTTCCGGGGGCGCCGCCTTGGTCCAGTGCAAGGCCGCGGGGGTTCTCCCCGTCTGCAGGCTGATGCGGGTGGGCGAGCAGACCGGCGCCGGGGAATAGGCGGCGGAGAAACGCATCCCCTGCGACGCCATTTTTTCAAGTGAGGGCGTGTTGAACGCGGCTCCCCGCGAACCGGGCACATCGGGATGCATGGCCACGGACAACCCGGCCCATCCCTGGTCGTCGGAAAGCATGAAAATGATGTTGGGCCTCGAGGCGCCCCAACCCACTGCCGGAAGGCCGGCAAGAAGCAACAAGGCCCAAACGCGCATCACCGAAGTCCTCCAATAGCCGGTTATTTCTTATCCTTGCCGCCCCCGGTTCGGGACGCGTCGGATTTCGTGATCGTTCCCGCGCCCAACCTGTCGGACTTGTTGAACATCCTGGTCATGAAGCCAAGGAAGCCATCCTTTGTGATGGTTCCCATTGGATCGGCGAACTCCTCGGAATGCCCCTTGACGAATCCGGCCAGCGCCGTGCGGACATCCGATCCCCGCCCGTTGTATTCATCGCGGGTAAGCTTCCCGTCCTTGTTGCGGTCGAACCCGGAGAATGTCTTGTCAACCTCGGCCTTGAGTTCGCCGATGGTGAGCTTTCCATCCATGTTTGCGTCGAGTTCCTCGAAGTGCGCGGCGATCCATGGCAGTCGCGGACCGTCGCCATCCTTCTTTCCCGACGCGGAATCCTTTCCCTTGGGCATGTCTTTTTTGCCGCCCTTGCCGTCCTTCTTGCCGCCGCCTCCCTTCTTTTCATCACCGCCGCGAGACTTGTGGGTTTCGCTGGTTTGCCTGCCGGCGCCGTCGGTGAACACGAAGTCGAAGGTTCCTCCTTCCATGGCGGTGTACTGGACCGAAT
>JAGWVO010000245.1 GCA_018970845.1 Planctomycetota bacterium | reverse complement strand
GGCCGATCGCGACGCCACCCGAGATGGTCACATAACCCGAGGCCGGGGTCACGGCGACGAGCCCGGCGACGATTCCGGAGGCAAGGCCAAGGGCCGTCGGCTTGCCGCGAAGCAGCCATTCGACGAGAACCCAGCTCAACCCCGCCGCGGCGGCGGCAACCTGGGTGGCCGCGAAGGCCGATGTCGCCAGGGCGTTGCTCATGACGGCGCTGCCACCGTTGAAGCCGAACCATCCAAACCACAGGATGCCAGCACCTGTGAGGGTGAGCACGAGGCTGTTGGGATGAATCGGCTGCTCGGGATAACCAATCCTCTTGCGGAGGACGAGGATCGAGGCCAATGCAGCGGCGCCCGCGGCGATGTGCACGACCGTTCCGCCGGCAAAGTCGAGCGCGCCCATCTTGCCAAGCATGCCCACGGCGGATCCGCCGAGGCCCTTGGTGAGGTCGACCGGTGTGTCGTAGAACCAGTCAAACGCCCAAACCATGTGTGCCAAGGGGCAATAGACGAATGTCACCCAGAGGAGGATGAACAGCAGATAAGGACCAAACCGGATTCGCTCGGCGAGCGCTCCCGAGATCAGCGCGGGCGTGATGATGGCGAACATGCCTTGGAACATCACATGCGCATATACGGTCACATTGTAAGCCGGCAGGTAGTCGTCGGTCTTGATGCCGTTGAGGAACACCAGCTTGGGAGACCAGCCGATGATGCCGTAATCACCCACCGAAGGCCCGAAGGCCAGGCTGTAACCGATGGCCACCCAGTAAAGGCCGACCACGGACAGGGCCACCATGCTTTGCATCATGGTCGCCAGCACATTCTTCTTGCGGACCATGCCACCGTAGAAAAGGGCAAGCCCGGGAACCATGAGCATGACAAACGCCGAGGAAACCAGCATCCACGCGGTGTCACCCGCCTTCAACGCGTTTCCGGCCTTGCCGTCAATGTCTCCGGCGGTCTTGGCGGCGTCGGCGGTAGCCTTTTCAAAATCCTTCTTGAGGGCTTCCACCTTGGCCGGGATGTCGGAACCCGACTTGGCTGACTTGGCCAACTCGTCGGTGACGGCTTTCGCGGCCAACGCGGCCTTGCCAGCGTCACCAGCGGCCTTTCCAGCTTCACCGGCAGCCTTGCCGGCATCACCGGCGGCCTTTGCGGCTTCGCTGGCGGTCTTGGCCACCTCGGCAATCTTGAGTTCGTAAGAGGTGATTTTCTCGCTGGCCTTGGCCGATGCTTCCTTGATCTGGCTTTCAAGCTTCTTGAGATCACCGGTATCCTTCGGCGCTGAAACCGTTTTCTGGATCTCCGCCAGCTTGGCCTCAAGCGCAGTGATCGACTTCTTCAACTCCGCCGTGTTGGCGGCCTCTTTTTCCTGCGCAAAGGCCACACCCAAATGGGCGGTGGCCAAAAGTGCAAGAAAGACACGAATCCATCGGCTCATGAACACGATCTCCTCCCGGGTAAACAGAATGGGCAGTTATGAGAACGCAATTCATGTGCCAATTCGACGACGATGGATAATTGGGCAAGATCGGGGGCTTTTCCGGCGTTTTGAAAACCTTCAAGCCGTTGGACTTCCTTCAAGCGCCTTTCCTGCTGCCATGCGTTTGGGCATCCACGGCAACAGAAATGGGCATGGAAAGGCCAACCATACTTGAGCAAAGTTAAGCAGCACTTTTAATGCAAATCGTTCAATTGAACAAAAGACAGGAAAATGGCATGGCCAGAATATGATTCTTGTGTGTAATATTGAAATGTCGTCCGGATTACCGATGTCAATGGAATACAAGATCATGGTTTCGAAGACAGGCAGCAAAGAAGTCGCATGGCAGCATCTCGTTGAAGATGTCATGCCCAGCATGGGCCGCACCCCGGAACTCGAATGGCGCCAAAAGGATGAGGATTCCACCGACCGCGTGGTCGTCAACCTGCCCCGTTCGGTGGTTGACCTGATCGACCTGTATGTCGGCCGCCGCGGCATGCGCGACATGGCCGTGCAAGCTATTCTCGATTACCTGAATATCTTCACGAACCAGATCGGCACGAACGAGGAATCCAAGCCGATCCTCGCATCAAGCCCGACGGGAACGGCCCTGAAGGTTCTGGCCAAGCAATTGTCCATCACCGAAGGAACCCTTCTCCGCGTCGGCGCCCATATGCTGGTCACGATGCTCACCCGCAACGGTGACAGTGGCGAATCCCTGCTCCGCGAATTGCGCGACTTCGCCGATGCCAAGGGCGTGAAGGTGGGAGACGCCGCCGCCACCTTGCTGCAGGCCGGATTGAGGGTGAAGCAGACGGCGCCCGAGGCGCTTGACTCGGAATCGGAGTCCGTGTTCAAGTCGCAGGTCAAGAAAACCGGGCGCTGAATGCTTCGGCCCGGCGACCCGGGAGACATTCCGGCATGGTTTCACCAACCTTGCCCGCCCGCTACACCTTCCGGACCGTGCACGCCACGGGTTCCCACGGCCTGATCCTCTGCGCCGTGGGACCGGATGGGATTCTCCGTGCCATCAAGACTGTTGATCCCGCCGGGCCATTCCCCCCCGGACTGTTCGGACGGGAGATCGACATCCAAGCCTCGTTGAATCTGCCCGGCATCATTCCCGTGCTTGACCGATGGAACATCGATGGAGTGGAAGCCATGGCCATGCCATGGCTTCCCGAGAGGCTTTCCGACAGGGTTCCGCTCAAGCCCGCGCTTGCCCTCGATCTGGTTTGCAAGCTCGGCAGGACACTGGAATTAATGCATTCCGCCGAGGTGATTCACCGCGACATCACTCCTGGAAACATCCTCTTTAGTTCCCCTGAATCGCGGGAACCATGGTTGGCGGATTTCGGTTTGGCGGTGCGCAAGGGGGAGACCGATGTCCCGGATATCCGCCCAACCCCGGAATTCGGCATGGTGGCGGGAGGCGACCCTTGGGACACCCGTCAGGACACCCACGGGCTGGCGGCATCGGCATGGTACGCCATCACGGGTTCGGCGCCCGGTCCCGCTCCTTCATGGCGGTCGCTCACCCGATCCGCCTCCCAAGCCGGAAACCCGGTGCCGGTATCGTTGGCGCGCAGGTTTTCCCACTGGCTCAAATATCCATCCATGGCTCGTGACATGGTCATCGAGGCACAACAGCTGAAAAATGGACTGGGCGACAATCCGGGAGAAGCAAAACCCACGCAAACCCTTGGAGGCTGGATTTCAGGCATTTTGGGACTTGGCGAGCCACATGCTGATAACCACAAACCATGAGAAATATAAAATTATTCAAGTCCTGCTTGCATCCGTTGATTATCGAACTAGCTTCTAGATAGAATATGCTTTCGCATGGATTCCCGCTGGGAATGGCAGGGGATGGCGATGCCATACCAAGGCCGCAAAACCCGCAAGCCCGCACTCGAAGCCCTCGAGGCCCGTTGGAATCCCAGCGCCGTTCATTTGGCGCCCGCCGTGCGAATTCCCACGGCTGTCGCCGTCAACCTCGGGGCGACAGGCGGCGCGACCACCCGAGGCACCATCCAGTCCTCGGAAGTCGACTTCTTCCTGATCAGCCCCAAGTGGACAGCCACTTATGATGTGAGGGTCAGCCCGGTCGCGGGTTCGGCCCTTGATCCGGTGACGGCGATCTACACGAGCAAGGGCCAACGGATCGCCCTGAACGACAACGAAGGCCCCGGTTCCCGGGCCAGCCTTCTGGGAGTGCCCCTCAGCGCCGGCCAATCCTACTATGTCGCGGTCACGAACCAGCGCGCCGAACGGGGCGGATACACGCTCGCCGTGCAGGCGAAGCTAGCCGACGACAGTTGCGAGAACAATGACGCCCTTTCATCGGCCACGAGCCTCGGCGCCGTTTCGGCGCCGCTGACCGTTGACAACCTCGTGATGGCCGATGCCGCCGACTGGTATTCGTTCAGCCTCGCCCAAGCCAACGCCGGCGCCATGGCGCGGCTGGACACCAACGCGGGCAACGGAGCCCTGATATTCGAACTTTATGGATCCACAGGATCCCGCATTTCGCTGGCCTCCGCCGGCGGCATCCAGACGCTCGACCTGTCCCGCCAAGGCGCCGGCCAATACTTCCTGAAGGTTTCCGGCTCGCGGGGCGGATGGAATCCCAACTACTCGCTCCGGCTGGATCCGGGTCAGGTTTCACCTCCGCCCGGTGCAACGCCGCCCTCCAATCCCCCCGCCGTCCCGACGCCTCCATCCGTGGCGCCCGCCCCTTCCACTCCCCCCGCCGGATCCACGCCTCCATCCGCGACGCCATCGCCCGGAAACCCGTCGGTTTCCGTGCCGCCAACCGTTACCCCGCTGCCCGGAACCGATTTGCCTGTGGTTTCCGAACCCGATCCGCCGGGGCCGACGGTCCCGGGAAATTGGACCATTCTCGTCTACATGACAGCCGGCAATTTGGCGAGTTTCGCGCAGTCGGATGTGAACGAACTCGAGACATTGGCTTCGACGCTGCCGGCGGGTTCCCGCATCGGCCTCTTCTGGGACCAGTGGGACCAGCAACCGATCGCCACGGGAGGCGGTTCGCAGGCCCCATGGGGTAGCGCTGGCCGGGCGGTGGTCGCTTCGGATGCCGCCTCCTCGGCCATCAGCACGAATTTCGAATTGCTGGGCGAGAGGAACTCAGGGGACCGGGAAACCCTTTCCTCATTCCTCTCATGGGGCCGCCAGACCCTTCCCGCGGCCCGTACCGCCCTGGTTCTGTGGAACCATGGCAGCGGCCTTGGCGGCAGCAACTATGACTCCGAGTCATCCGATCACCTGACGATCGCCGAAACGGCGGCCGCCATCGCCTCGCAGAACGGATGGCGTCCTGACATCCTCGCCTACGATGCCTGCCTGATGGCGATGGCGGAAAACGCCTACGGACTCCGCCAGTCCGCCAACTACCTCGTCGCCAGCCAGGAAAGCGTTGAAGGCGCCGGCTTCCCATACGCCCAGTCGTTCGCGGCGCTGGCCACTCCCAACGCCGCCGTGGCTGATGTCGTGGCGGGAATGGTCGGGGCCTATTCGACAGCCACGACGGGAAGCACCGAGGCGACGCTATCGGCCATAAGGCTCCAAGGGATGGATGCGCTGGCGACGGCACTCCTCTCGTTCACGACGCAGGCCGCGCAGGGCAACGCCACCGACCTCGCGGCCTTCCGCCGCATCCTGACCACGGGCGCGGTCGGCATGTACACCGAGGCGTCCTACCGGGACCTGCGATCCTTCATGGTTTCCCTTGGCCGGGAAGATTCGGTGTCGGCTTCCATCCGCACGGCGGCCGGGCGGGTCGTCTCCTGCCTCGACGCCGCGATCGAAGCCAAGACGGCCGACTACAGAAGTTCCGGTGGCTTATCCATCTACATGCCGAGGACGCCGGCGGAGGAAATCTCCGACTTCATGGATCATTCGGCATTCATCCAAGCCACCGAATGGACTGGATTCGTCAACCAGGTGATCGGCCGCCAGCGTGGAGCGCCGCTTGGCGGAGTGGCCCTCGATCCGACAGCCGCGGGCGCGCCGGGAAGAGGCACGAAAAAAGGTCTGGTTCCGTCTCAGGCTTCCTCGAACACAACCCCTTCGACCATTCGCACCGACATGGCCTTTCTGGCATGGTTGCTCGCGGACGAGGCCTCCAAGGCCCGGCCATCCGGCCGCCGATAGAATCCCACCTCCCCCGAGGAGGACTGGTTCTCCATTCCAAGCCCGCAATTCAGCGCACAAGACACCTACCCCTCACTTCGTTCAGGCCTCCCAAGACGAGGAGTCGAGCCTGAAATATCAGACGCTTGGCAGCCCTGAACAAAGTATGAAGGAAATTGGCTTGATTCAGGAATAATTTTAA
>JAGWVO010000244.1 GCA_018970845.1 Planctomycetota bacterium | reverse complement strand
AGATGTCAACGGAGCCTTCCGCGGAGGTCGCGGGAAGTCCGGTCTTGATCCACTCCCGGATGAGCGCGGTTTCCGGCGCGCCAAGCTTCCTGTTGCCCGGCGGCATTTCGCCCGAGAGCACCTTCTCAAGCAGCGGGCTTTGCTCAGGCTTTCCTGGGATCACGGCGGGGCCGCCATTTCCACCAGCCTTGAGCGCCGAAACCGAATCGATCCTGAGACGGCCCTTGCGGGCCGCGGCGTCATGGCAATTCCCGCAGCGGTTCCGCAGGACAGGCAGGACATCCTTCTCAAAGGAAGGAGGCTCAGCCGCTCCCGCGAAGGGAAGCGGGATCATCATCACCGCCAAGATCCAAGCCGCGAAACCAGCGGCCGCCCGGCGCGGGATGCCGCCCCCGTCAGGCCGCGGGGGAACTGCACGGCGATTCACGCGATCACCTCCCTGACCACATGGCCGTGCACATCGGTGAGCCTTTCATGCCGGCCCTGGTGGAAGTGGGTGAGGAGCTCGTGGTCGAGGCCCATGAGGTGGAGGATGGTGGCGTGCAGGTCGTGGATGTGCACCTTGTTCTCGACGGCCTGGAATCCAAGGTCGTCGGTGGCGCCGTGGGTGATGCCGCCCTTGGCGCCTCCGCCGGCCAGCCACATGCTGAATCCGTAAGGGTTGTGATTGCGGCCGGGTTCGTTGCGGCCCTCGCTGAACGGCATTCGTCCGAACTCGCCGCCCCAGACGACGAGGGTGCTGTCGAGCATGCCGCGCGCGGCCAGGTCGGTGAGCAGGCCGGCGATGGGCCTGTCGACCTCGGCGGCATGCTTGCCATGGTTGCTTTCGATGCCGGCGTGTGCGTCCCAGGTGTCTTCAAGATGGCCGCCGCCGCTGTAAAGCTGCACGAAGCGCACGCCACGCTCGACCAGCCTGCGGGCGATCAGGCAGTTGCGGCCGAATTCGTCGGTGACCTTGTCGCCCACGCCGTAAAGGGAAAGTGTCGCTTGCGATTCCCTGGCGAGATCGACCGCCTCGGGCGCTGCGGCCTGCATCTTGAACGCCAGCTCGTAGCTTTGGGCCCGAGCCGCCAGTTCGCGTCCTCCCGGCCGCTGGTCCATGTGCCTTTGGTTGAGTTCGGCCAGCAGGTCGAGTTGGGCCCGCTGAGCCGCCGGGGTGATTCCCGCCGGGCCGCGGAGATCGAGGATCGGGTCGCCGCTGGGCCTGAACAGCGTGCCGCCGTAGGCGGCCGAGATGAAGCCGCTCGACCAGTTCGGCTGGCCGCTGATCGGCCCGCCTCGCTTGTCCATGAGCACGACATAGCCGGGAAGGTTGCTGTTTTCGGTGCCAAGGCCGTAGACGGCCCAACTGCCCAGGGACGGCCTGCCGATGAAGGTCTTGCCGGTGTTCATCATGACAAGCGCCGAGCCATGGGCGTGGCTGTCGGTGTGGCACGACCGGATCACGGCCAGCTTGTCGGCATGCGCGCGAACGAGGGGAAAGTAATCGGACACGGGCAGGCCGCTGGCGCCGCCCGGGCGGAACGGCCGGAATTCGGGAGTGAGGAAGCCGATTTTCCGGCCCCCCGAATTGATGAATTTCTTGTCCTTGGGCATTTCCGTGCCCGCGAACCTGGCGAGGGTGGGCTTGGGATCGAAGGTGTCCACCTGGCTCGGTCCGCCGTTCATCATGAGGAAGATGCAGGCCTTGGCCTTGCCGGCATGATGCGGCCGCCTCGGGGCGAGGGGCCCGTCCGCGCGGGCCTCCCGGCCGAGCATTCCGGCCAAGGCGACTCCCGCGAAGCCGCCACCCATTTCCCACAGGAGTTCGCGGCGGGCCAGTCCGCATGGAAACAGACGATTCATGCTTCCACCTCAATCCACATGGATGAACTCGTTGGTGTTGAGCAGGACATGGCATAGGGAGGCAAGGGCCTCGCGCGCGGGGTCGCCGGCCACCGCCAACAGTTTCGCCTGCGTTTCCAGGTGCTTGAGTCCGGCCGACAGTTCGTCGGGGGAGGGGTTTCGGCCCAAGGCCATGCGCCAGGCCGCCTCCACCCGCGCCTTGGCCTCGACGCGCGTGCCGATTCGTCCCGCCAGGGCCGCGCTTTGCTCATGCGCGAACGGGTTGTTAAGCAAGGCCAAGGCCTGCGTGGGCACCGTGGTGACATCACGCCGGCAATTGGGAAGCGTGGTGTCGGGCAGGTCGAATGTGGTCAAGAGCGGCGGCAAAAGGCCGCGCTTGGCGAAGATGTAAACGCTGCGGCGGCCCTGCTCCTCGGGTGGGGACGGCTTCCAGGCCCGTGACTTCGTCGAGAGGCCCTCGAGCGCATCCGCCGGAATCACCGGGGAAAAACTGGGCCCCCCGACCTTGTCGAGCCGCAGGTTGCCCGAGGCGGCGAGCAGGCTGTCGCGCAGCGATTCGGCGTCGAGCCTGCGACGCTCGGCTCGCCACAGCAGGCGGTTGGAGGCGTCGGTGCCGGAGTACCGCTCATGGAGCGGATGGCTGGAAGCCTGCCTGTAGGTCTCCGACATGAGGATGAGCCGGTGGATTGGCTTGGTCCTGCCGCCGTTGTGCACGAATTCGGCCGCCAGCCAGTCGAGCAACCCGGGATGTGTCGGCTTCTCGCCGGTGAACCCGAAGTTGTCGGTGGTGCGGACCAGTCCGGCGCCGAAGTGCCCCTGCCAGACGCGGTTCACCCACACGCGCGCGGAAAGAGGATTTCTCGGGTCGGAAATCCAATTCGCCAACTGGAGGCGGCGGGTCGTCGTCCTGGCGTCCGCGGGAGGGTCGGCGAGCGGCGTGGCCAGCGAGGTGACGGCGGAAAGGTGCCCGGGTTGAACGACCTGCCCGGGCCGGGCCGGGTCGCCCTTCCTGAGAAGGTGCAGCGGCGGCGCCGAGCGGCCCTTGTCGGTCCAGCCGAAGACATTCGGGTACCCGAGCGCCTTGGCATCCGGACCGCCCAGGGGCGATCCCGGCTGCACATGCCCGGCCCAGAAGGCGCCGCCAATGCGGTAATAATCCTCCTGCGATATCGGGTCGAACTTGTGGTCATGGCAGCGGGCGCAGCGCACCGTCATCGCCAGGAACGCCGTCGTGGTCGCTCCCACCATGTCCTCCAGGCGGTCGTACTGGTATTCGCGGGGATCGTTCGGTTCGTCGTTCCAGGTGCCGAGGCGGATGAATCCGGTGGCGATGACGCCCCGCTCGCCGGCGCCGGGAACCTCATCCCCGGCCAGTTGCTCCGCGACAAACCTGTCGAAAGGCATGTCGCTGTTGAAGGCATTGATGACCCAGTCACGGTACTTCCAAACATCGGGCTTCACCTGGTCGCGTTCGTAGCCGCAGGTTTCGGCGTAGCGAGCCGCGTCGAGCCAGTAGCGGCCCCACCGTTCGCCATGGTGGGGAGACGCCAGGAGCGAATCGACGAGCCTCTCATACGCGTCCGGCCTCGGATCGCCGGCGAACGCCTCGACACTCTCGTAGCTGGGCGGCAATCCGATCAGGTCGAAATAAACCCTGCGAATGAGGGTGCGCCTGTCCGCTGGCGGGGCCGGTTTCATGCCCGCTTCGGCCAGTTTTTCGCGGACGAAGGCGTCGACCGGGTTGCCGGGCATGGGCTGGGCGGGCCTGGCCACCGGCTTCAGGCTCCACCAGTCACGGCCGGCGCGGCTGGCCGTCGTGACGGCAAACGGGTCGATGGGGTCGGTTCCCCATCGGGCTCCCGAATCGATCCATTCCTTGAGAAGGGCCTTTTCAGGATCCTGAAGAGGCTTCTTGGGCGGCATTTCGCCGGCGGCCACCCGTTTCCACAATTCCGAATCGGCCGGTTTTCCGGCGACAATCGCCTTGAGCGCCGATTTTTGGCGGCTCAGGTCCAGACCCCCCTTGGGTTCATCCCCCGAGTGGCATTCCAGGCACCTTGAGACCAGAACGGGCATCACGGAGCGGTCGAAATCGGGCGAACCGGCGCGCGCCCGGGTATCGCAAAGCAGGGCCGCCAAGAACCCGAGCGCGGCCAAACGCCACCATGCCGGGCACCAGTCCCCCCGGGCCGCCAGCCGGTGCCGTGGCGACACGATGTTTTTCGGCGAAGCCGAACGGCGTGTGAACAGGCCTTGGCGGCTCATTCCCGGGTCTCCACCGGGGAATCGAACGCGCCGGATTCACCCAGTTCCACGAGCCATCCCTCGGCCTGCTCCCGGGCGATGGACTCGGCGCCTGCGCCGTCGCCGCGACTGATCGCATCGAACAGCGCGGCATGGGCCTTCACCGTGTTGATCCTGACGGACAGCGTTTTTCTTTCCCACGCCTGATGGAAAACGCGCATGACTAAGCGCAACTGAGAGGCGAGGTTTTCCCATGAGGCGGAGAGCCTGCTGTTGCCCGCGGCCGCCATGATCAACCTGTGGTATTCGAAGTCGAGTCCGGTGATGTCGGGCAATGTCCTGGCCCGCCTGAGGTTGGCGAGGTTGCGCGCGACCTCCTCCAGGGCGGTGTCATCGCCCCGGTTTGCCGCGAGTCGGGCCGCCATCGGTTCGAGCACCAGGCGCATCACCCCCAGTTCGCGGACATCCTCCAGCGTGAAGGTTCTCACCCGCGCCGTGCCACGGCGGTTGAAAATGACGAGTCCCTCCCGCTCGAGGATGACAAGCGCTTCCCGGACGGGCACCCGGCTCACTCCCAGGAGTTCGCCAATCTTGGCTTCGGGAAGCGACTCACCGGCGCGGATGCCGCCACCGATGATTTCGGAGCGGAGGTACTCGGCGGCGGAAGCCGATACCGTGGTCTTGACCAAGGGCGCGGGCCTGGCGGCGATCATGTCGTGATCCATGGAATTTCGGTCGGGCGGGAGACCTATCATCCCACGGTAGACGGTATACTGTCAAGGTTGCCGGGCTGAGGCGGCGGTCAGGTCAATCCCTTGATCGGTTCGCCATGGTAGACATGGTGGGGGCGGTCGAGCGAGTCGCGCCAGGCCACCGTTTTCGGCAGGCCGAGCGAGTGGTAGATGGTCGCGGCCATGTTTTCGGGAGTTTGCGGATCAACCGATGGATAAGCTCCGTGCCTGTCGCTTGATCCGATCACCGTTCCGCCCCGGGTGCCTCCGCCCGCGAAGAATACCGTCTGCACGGCGCCCCAGTGGTCTCGACCGGGCAGCTTCGACTTGAGGCTGGCCTCGGTGAACACCCGGGGAGTGCGGCCGAATTCGCCCGCCATCACCACCAGCACATCGTCGAGCATGCCCCGTTCGTGCAGGTCGTCCAGCAGGGCTGACAAGGCCCTGTCTGTGGGTGGAAACAGAAATTCCCTGAGGTTGCGGAACGCGGCCTCATGGGTGTCCCAGGTCTCGTCGTTCCCGAGGTTCACCTGAACCATGCGCACACCCGACTCGACCAGTTGCCTGGCCATGAGGAGCGACCATCCGAACGAGTTGCGGCCGTAACGGTCCTGGTCGGCCGCTGGCGCGCCATGAACATCGAGGGCCTTGTGAACCCGGCCGTCCAGGAGCATGCTCACGGCCGATTGTCGGTGCCGGTCGAGCGCGCCCGTGGAAGCGCCGTCGTCGAGGCCGCGGGCCTGGCGGTCGATCGCCTCCAGCAGCCTGGAACGGCTGCCGACCCGCTCGGGAATCATGTCGTGCGAGAGTTCCAACCGCGGCGCCTCGAACCGGTAGTTGGAGGGGGTGGTTTTACCATCGGCGCGCTGGAAGCCGTACTCCGGAAACGCGCCGTGAACATAGCTGGCATCCCGGTAATGGCTCGCCTCGATGAACCACGGGTCATGCCGGGGGCCCATCTGGCCGGCGAACTGGCCGGGAATGGTCCGTCCGGTGACATGGACGAGCTTTTCGGGAAGCACGGCGGC
>JAGWVO010000243.1 GCA_018970845.1 Planctomycetota bacterium | reverse complement strand
GCCGACTCCTGGGATTGCCCGCCGGCCTCAGGTTTTACCAGGCTCTCGTGGCCCCGTTGATCGACTGGTTGGTGCCATCCAAGGTTCCGCGAGTGGTTTCCTGCTTCCATCCGGAATTCTGTCGGCCTGCCGGGCCGGTTCGGGCGATTATTGGCCCGATGTTGAGAAATTCGATGACCCGGCTTAAGCCCACCGACGAAGGGTTCGCCTTGGTTTATTACAAGGAGGAGGTGGGAAATGACCTTCTCCGAATTGCCCGCGTTCTTGGTATGCGGACAGTCGTTTTTGGGGGATGCGGGCGGTCCCGTGATTATCCGGAATTCGAGTTCCACCCTCATGGCGCCGGTTTCGAGGAGTCCCTCGCGGCTTGCAAGATTTTGATTGGTCCCGCCGGAAACCAACTTCTTGGCGAAGCCCGTTTTCATGGAAAAAAGACGATATGCATGCCCATCAAGGGGCAGCATGAGCAGGCCATCAACGCCTTCTACATGGAGAAATCGGGCTTGGGGATTGCCTTGCGAAGCGTTTCATGCCTGAAACGCCGGTTGGCTGGATTCCTGAATAGTCCGGTTCCAACACCAAAGTCATCCGACGGAGTCCAATGTGTTGCCGACATGGTCAACGCGATGCTGCCCGTTGGTTGCGATTTGTCGGACAACTAAGCTCATGACGGCTTTGTCGTTTTGGATCTTTCACAAATCACGCGGCTTACCCATGAGAATAAAATTCAGATGGAGCCGTTTCTGACGCGATCGATTTCTGCCAACCAACGGACCCGCTTGCCATGAAGGTTGGTTTGTTAAATTGGTGATCATGGACATAAGATTTCAACCGGTATTCAAATCATGCGACATGACAGTTCCTTGTTCAGCATGAAACATGACTGGCCTCTCTCATCGCGCTCATTTTCAAATGGCATGGTGTTGGCCGGATTTCTTTCTGCCCTTGCGTTGCTGGTGGGCCAGTCGGTTTGGGTTGGTCCAATCGCCGCCCAGCAGGCGGGCACCGGACAGGCTTCCGGTTTTCTTTTCGAAAAGTCTGTCGGCCGGGCCGATGGGACATCCGTGCGGTTGGGGGAATTGGCGGCAGGGCAACCTTTGACAGTCCTGCTGTTTTTGGGTGCCGACTGCCCATTGTCACAGAAGGCGATCACCGAGTCGGTTGGCGACCTTGCCAAGGCGGATTCAGGTTCCGGGGTTGGTTTGGTGGGCCTGTTGGTGGCGCGTGATGATGCCCAGGATATTCAGCGGCTCAGGGATGAATTCAAGGCTTCCATTCCATTGCTTTTGGACCGGAACAATACCATTGCCGGCCTGTTGGGCGTGACGGTGGTTCCTACGGCCGTGCTGGTGGACAGGCAAGGCAAGGTCCTTTATCACGGCCGCATCAATGACCGCGTGGAGCAATTGGGCAAGCGTTCGGTGGTCCGTCGCCATGACATGCGCGAGGCCATATCGGATGCGGTAAAAGGCACTCCGGTGAGGGTGCCGAAGACGCCGGCGGTTGGATGTCCCGTGGAAACACGCGTGTCTAAACCGGATTCAACGGGCAAGGTTGAATACCACCGTGACATCCAGCCGATCCTTTACAGGCATTGTGCCGTTTGCCACCAGGATAAAGGCGTGGCGCCGTTTTCACTCGCGAATTATCAGGACGCCACGCTTTGGGTGGAAATGGCGATCGACCTGATTGACCGTAGGGTCATGCCGCCCGGGCAGGCCGAATCGGATTTCCCCGTTTCTGACGCCCCTTCCGTGCCCTCGCCGGAGGAGTTGCGATTGCTGAGGCAGTGGCTTGCCGCGGGAATGCCGAAGGGGCCTGTTCCGGCCAATCCCCCGGCATTGCCTCCGACCGACCCCGAATCAGCGGGCCTTGGAAATCCGGACATGATTCTCAAGCCGGAAGGTCCCATGACACTGGCGCCTTCAGGCGACGACATGTATCGATACATGGTTTACAAGCTCAACCTGGATCGGGAACTGAAGGTTCGGGCGATGCGTTTCGTTCCCGGAAACCAGAAGGTGGTGCACCACACGCTCATTTGGTTCGCGGATTCCGCCACCCAGGATCGTATCACCGCCGACAAGTCCATGAACGCGTTTGGTTTGCTTCCCGGTGATTCGGGGCCCGGCTACGGCCAATCAGCGATGCTGGGCAAATACCACAAGGTCGGTGGAGACAGGTCCCGGCTGCCTTTCGAGCAGATAGGCGGCTACGCCCCGGGCCACAGCGTGTGGAAAACGCCAGAAGGCTGCGCGCTCTCCATACCTGGAAAGACCGACCTGGTGGTGCAAATGCACTATCATCGATCTGGGAAAGTTGAAATTGATTTCTCGTCCATCGAGCTCTACCTTCACAAGGGGCAGGTGAACTCCGCCGAGGATTTCCGGACGACCAACATCAATGACGGGAAATTCCTTCTGATGCCCCCCAACCAGCGAAGGCGAACCAACACCTCATGGCCGGTGGAGGATGACTGCAGGATCGTGGGCATCGCACCCCATGGCCATCTGTTGACCATGTCGCAAACCCTCACGCTGGAGAGGCCCGACGGCTCCCGTAAAGTCTTGTTGAACATGCCAAGATTCGATTTCAACTGGCAGCGCATGTACACCTTTCGGGAACCGGTTGCCCTTGCCAAGGGCAGCAAGGTGCATGTTTCGTCCGTGATGGACAACACCAGTGACAATCCCGCCAACCCGTTCAAGCCGCCCAAGGCGGTTTTCATGGGCGAAAACACGACCGACGAAATGATTTTTCCGTTCATTGCCCTCACGATTCCCAAGAAATCGACATGGGATTTGCAACAGGGTTTTCTCAGCGGATACCGCACCGGGGTCCTGGCCAACATCTTGAAGCGGGAATTCGGATTGGACGCCCCTTCCGATCAATCCATCCCCGCGGCAATTCCAGGTGACAGAAGGCCATGATCGAGCCATCAGGAAAACACGACGACAAAACCAGGGACATGGTCTCCCCCTTGGGGGGTGTGGAAGAACGCGCCACCAACGCGCCGTCACGATTCGAATTGGCTGGCAAGTTCGCCGAGAAAAGCGAACTGCTCATCGGCCGGAATCCCGAGAGCGACATCTGGTTGAACCATCCGGCGGTTTCCAGGAAACACGCGTCATTGGTCATGAGGGCCGACGGCCGGCTCGTGGTGCGCGACCTGGGAAGCACCCATGGCGTCACCATCGATGGAAAGCCCGTGAATGGTGAATCTGTCTGGGAACCCGGGGCCACGCTTCACCTTGGGCCCCAGGCGCTGTGGATCGAGGATGGCAAGAACCTTGTTATGACAACACGGCGCGGGGCCCCGAACCTCGAAGCCGCGGGCTTGACGGTGCGGGTTGCAGGTCGCGAGAAACCAATCCTCGACCGCGTGTCGTTTTCCTTCAAGCCCGGCCAGTTCGTTTGCATCCTGGGCCCGAGCGGCGCCGGCAAGTCCACGCTGGTGAAGTGCATGCAGGGTCTCCAGTCGGCCAGCGGCGGAAGCCTACTTTTTGGCGGGAATGCCATCCTTTCCAATCCGGCCATCATGAACGGTCTCATTGGTTACGCGCCCCAGCAGATGTCGCTGCATGAGACGCTCACGGCTCGACAGGTTGTTTGGTTTGCCGCGAAGCTCAGGTTGCCAACCGACACCAGCCCGCAGGAGATCGAGGGCCATGTTGACTCGGCCTTGCGTTCCATGGGCGTTGATCGGCTCGGCGGTCAAACGATTTCCTCGCTTTCAGGCGGGGAACGCAAGCGGGTTGAGCTGGCGTCCGAACTGGTGGTGAACCCTTCGATCCTTCTCGTTGATGAGGCGACCAGCAGCCTCGACCCCGCCTCGGAAGCGCGGGTGATGGAAGTTTTGGCAGGGACCGCCAAGAGGGGGAAGCTTGTCCTGTGCGTCACCCACCATCTGGACAACATCGCCAAGGCCGACACGCTGTTGGTGCTTTCCGATGGCAAGGTGGTTTACCTCGGGCCACCGGGCGGCGCGTGCGCCCACTTCGGCGTGAAAAATCTATCTGACGCCTTTGTCCGGCTTGAGGACGAAGGCGCGGACAAATGGGTCTCAACCGGAACTGGAGCAACACCCGCCAAGGCTTCCGCCGATGCCTCGGCGCAGGCCGGCGGAGCGGCAACCCGGAAAAGGAGCCAAGGGGCGCTGCTGCGGGAATGCGTTCGACAAGCCGGTATCTTGACCCACCGGGAGTGCGCATCCGTGTTGAGCGACCGCAGGTTTTTGTTCCTGGTGGCGCTGATGCCGGCCATTTTCGCGCTCATCGTGATGGCCGGTCATTGGAATTCCGATTTTTCCAAACCGATCATGCTGACGCGAAGTCTCAACGAGGAAGAAAAAGCCGCCTTTTCATCGTTTTGGCCGGTGATCCATGGGGCGGCCCGGGGAGACCTGGACGAGGACGACAACCTGAGCCTCAAGGCGCAACTGGCGTACCTTTTTTCGGGCAAGCCCGCCATGCGGAAGAACCTGGCCAGCGATGACCTCAACCGCATCGTCACCGGCGCCATCAACGGAACCGAAACGGTTTTCCCTGACAAGTTCATCAAGAATCAAATCACCACCCTCAAGTACCTGTCGGTGCAGATGATGGGACTTTCCTTCATGGGAATGCTGCTGGGGCTTACCCTGATGGTTCGGGATGGCGAAATCTTTCCCAGGGAAAAATCGGCGGGATTGCTGCCTCTGGCCTACCTGCTCTCAAAACTGGCGGTGCTCCTGGTGGCCACCGGTTTCCAGACCTTCGTTTTCGATGGGATCCTTGAGGCGCTTTTCCATTCAAGGCAATGGGCCAACGGACTGGAACCAATTCCGGCGCAATACCGCATCGGATTCGCCCTGATGCTGCTGGTCCAATGGATGGCCACGCTGGGTTGCGGATGCCTTGGTGTGGTGCTTGGTTCCATCACGCGGAAGCCGGATCGGTCGATCATCCTGCTGGGGGCGATGATGTTGCCCCAGTTGATCCTGGGTAGCGCCCTTGGGCTTGCGGCGGCTTCCGTGCCCAAGGCCGTCGCATTCATCACATCCCCGACCTACTGGGGGCTTCGCGCCACCCAGATTTCGCCCATGGAAAACGGAGTCGTGGCGCTTCCCAGCCACATGTTGATTTTTGGAGCCAGCTTCATCCAATCCGTTCCGTTGGCCCTGGCCGGCCTCTTGGCCCAAATCATCCTTTATCTGATCCTTGGTTGGCTGTTGCTGCGACGGCCCAAGGCCGCCGGTGCCAACTGAATGGCTGGGTTCCAAGGCACGCCGGAACAACGGTCCGCCGCCGGCGGCGATAGCCAGTCTGATTCCAGGCGCCATGACCTCGATGCCCTCAGGGCGTTTGCCATGCTGCTGGGAATCGCGTTGCACGCCTTCATGGCCTATAGCGGAAGGCCGTGGATTGTCATGGACGGCAACATGAACGCGGCTTTTGGCGAAGCCATCAATTTCATCCACGGTTTCCGGATGCAGCTTTTCTTTCTGGTGAGCGGTTTTTTCACGGCGATGCTCGTTGGCCGAAAGGGCATGAATGGGATGCTGCAAAACCGGGCGGCGCGCATCCTGGTGCCGCTCCTTTTGTGTGTTCCCACCTTGCTGCCTCTCATCAAGGTGCTGAGTGTCCTGGCCGTGAGCGACACGGCCAGCCATCCCCAAGCACCGATCTTCCGGGCAACAAAGCTAGGAGACACCGCACTGGTGGCCGAACTGTTGGCCATGGGGCCGCTCGGGGCTCTCGATATTCCAGAAAAACGAATGTCACTGACGCCACTTTCCTGGGCCGTGCTGTGCGGTTCGGAACCAGTTGTCCGGCAGTTGCTTGAACTGGGAGCCAATCCGCATGCCGTCAACCGATTGGGGCACAACCCCATGACGCTAGCCGCGCTG
>JAGWVO010000242.1 GCA_018970845.1 Planctomycetota bacterium | reverse complement strand
GGCTCGCCGGCGGCCCACGCCATGCTCCGCAGGAGCAGCACCCGGAACAGCGGATCGTCGAAGGTCCAACTGTAGTGCCCGGGAATCAGCCCCGCCACGCGCCCCTTGCCCGCCTGCCGCGTCCACACCTGCGGCCAATCCTTGTTCTCCTCCCGCGATCGGGCCAGCACCCGCACATTCTCCTCCCGGCCGGTCAGCCGCCAGTAGCTCTCGTCGTGGATGCGCAGCTCGGCCATGTTGCGGAGGATCGGGTGGTCGAGAGCGCCGGGGTCCGCCTTGAGCGTCAGCGGGCCGTGCCGGTAGCCGATGGCGCCCCCCTTGCCCGCCAGGCCGATCCGCTCGGCGAACGCCGCGGCCTCGCCCCGGCCGTCGACGGCCCAGTGCAGCAGCACCACCCCGCCGCCCCTTTCCAAGTGCGCGTCAAGCTCGGCGGCGCGGGTGGCGTTCCAGTCGCCCCTCTGGAACAGCACCATGAGCCTCGACTTGGCCAGTTGGCCGGGCTTGGGCCATTCCCACGCCGTGTCGACCTCCACGCCCGGCGCCATCGCCATCAGCCGGCCCCAGGCCTTCTGCCAGGCGGGGTAGTCGTGCTCCTGCGGGCCGTGGTCCTTGGGCCCGGCCACCAGCAGCAGCGGCAGCTTGCCGGGTTCCGCGGCCGCCTTGGGCGCCCCCTCCAGCACCTTCTCAACCTCCGCCCGCGTGCGCGCCGGGTACGGCACCTTCCGGCCCGCCAGCGGCATGCTCACGGAATCCTGCCCCATCGCCACCAGCATCACGGCCCACATCGGCATGGCTTGCCCCCTCCCGAAAACGCCATTATGGCCCCCGCCGGCGCGCGCGGCGACTGGTTGCCGGCGCCCGGCCCGGATAACCTGACAATGCCATCCACCCGCGACCCCCCCGAGGTTCCCCCCACCATGAAGCCATGGCTTGCCCCCGCCCTCGCCCTCGCGGCGGCCGTCCTGCTGGCCGCCGCCGGCGCCCGCGCCCAGAAGGCCCCCTACGATGTCTTCCCGGCGGCCGAGCCGCCCTATCACCGCGTGCGGTTCGAGGGCTCGTCCAAGCCCGGCGAGCTGCCCTACGCCGTGAATTACACGATCTGGATCCCCCAAGGAGTGAAAACGCTCAGGGGCGTCGTCGTCCACCAGCACGGCTGCGGCGAGGGATCGTGCAAGTCGGGCCTCACCGGCGCCTGGGACCTGCACTGGCAGGCGCTCGCCGCCAGGCACGACTGCGCGCTGCTGTCGCCCGCCTACGAGCAGCCCGACAAGGCCGACTGCCAGATGTGGTGCGACCCGCGCAACGGCTCGGCCGAGGCGTTCAAGAAGGGGCTGGCCGAACTGGGCGCCAAGTCGGGCCACCCCGAGCTGGCCCGGGTTCCCTGGGCGCTGTGGGGCCACAGCGGGGGCGGGCACTGGGCCGGCGGCATGGCGCTCACCCACCCCGACCGCGTCGCCGCCGCCTGGCTCCGCTCGGGCGTGCCGCTGCTCAAGGCCGATCCCGGCCGGGGAACCATCAAGGCCCACGAGGTTCCCGCCGCCGCGCTCAAGGTTCCCATCATGTGCAACCCCGGCACCAAGGAGGGGGTGACCGTCAAGGACGGCCGCTTCGCCGGCGTCTGGCCAGCCAACGAGGCGTTCTTCAACGAGGTGCGCGGCAAGGGCGGGCTCGTCGGCGTCGCCGTCGACCCCCTCTCGAGCCACGAGTGCGGCAACCAGCGGTACATGGCCATCCCCTGGCTCGACGCCTGCCTGGCCGCGCGCCTGCCCGCCAAGGCCGGCGACCCGCTCGCCCCCATGCCCTCCGAGGGCGCCTGGCTGGCCCCGGTCACCGGCCCGGAGGCCGTCGCCGCCAAGGACTTCAAGGGCGATCCGCTCAAGGCCGGGTGGCTCCCCGACGCGAGGATCGCCAAGGCCTGGGCGGAATATGTCAAGGACACCAGGGTGACCGACACCACCCCGCCGCCGGCGCCCGCCGGCCTCGCCCTCAAGGGCAACGAGCTGACCTGGAGCGCCGCCGCCGACCTGGAAAGCGGACTCGCCGGATTCATCATCGAACGCGACGGCAAGGAGATCGCCAACCTCGCCGAGAAGGCCAGGAACCCGTTCGGCCGGCCGCTGTTCCAGAACCTCCAGTACAGCGACACCCCCGCCATGCCGCTGATCCCGCTCAGGTTCGTCGACACCGGGGCCGAGCCGGGCCGGAAGCACGCCTACCGCGTCATCGCCGTCAACACCGCGGGCTTGAAATCGGCGCCCAGCGAGCCGGCGAAATGACCGCCGAGGCCCTGCACCGCACGCTGCGCCAGATCGTCCGCCGGGGACGCGTGCTCACCGCCCGCGCCCAGTTGGCCGGCTACGACGCCGACGGCCTGGGATACAAGACATTCCCGCCCGACGCCGTCGTCATTCCCGCCGACGCCGCCGAGTTGGCCGCGCTGATGCGCCAGGCGAAGTCGCTCGGCGTGCCGGTCACCCTGCGCGGGGCGGGCACCTCGCTTTCCGGCGGGCCGGTCGCCGCGCAGGGCGGCGTGATCGCCCACACCTCCGCGCTAAGGGCGGTGCGCGAGGTCAGCACCGCGGGATTCTGGTGCGAGGTGGAATGCGGCGTGCCGCTCAACCGCCTCGACGAGGTCCTCGCCCCCACGGGCCTCTTCTACCCCCCCGATCCGTCCAGCGGCCCCGTCTGCACCCTGGGAGGCAATGTCGCCATGAACGCCGGGGGCGCCCACTGCTTCCGCCACGGCGTCACCAGCCACTATGTGCTGGGAGTCGAGGCCGTCACGCTCGACGGCGAGGTCTGCCGCTTCGGCGGGCCCGCCGGCGGCCGGGGCGCCTGGCGCGACGACTGGAAGCGGCTCATGGTGGGTTCCGAGGGCACCCTCGCCGCGTTCACCCGCTTCTGGCTCAGGCTCCTGCCCCGCCCCGAAAAATGCTGGACCTACCGCGCCACCTTCCCCGACCTCCGCTCCGCCGAGCGCGCCGTGCAGGCCCTGGCCCTCGACTCGTCGTTCCCCGTGGCCATCGAACTGATGGACCCCCGCTGCGTGGCCATGGTGGAAAACAGCCCCATGGCCGTGGGACTGCCCAAGGACTCGTTCCTCATCGTCACCGAGATCGACGGCCCCGCCGGGCTGGCCGACGCCCGCGCCCCCGCCGTGGCGGAGATCCTGCGCGCCGCGGGAGCCACCGGCGTGGAATCGAGCGACGACGAGGCCGCGCGCAAGGGCCTGTGGAAGGCGCGCAAGGTCGCCGGCGGACTCATGGGACAGATCAGCCCCGACTTCCTCGTGCAGGACGCCGTCATCCCCCGCTCGGCGCTCGCCGACATCCTGCAGCTCGTCTATGACGAGGCCGACGCCGCCGGGTTCCCCGCCGTCAATGTGTTCCACGCCGGCGACGGCAACCTGCACCCGAACTTCCTGTTCGACTCGAGGCGGCCCGGCGATGTCCACAAGGTTGAGGAGATCAGCAAGCGCCTCATGAAGCGCGTCATCGACGCCGGAGGCACCCTCTCGGGCGAGCACGGCATCGGCAACGACAAGACCTGCTGCATGCCGATGGTGTTCTCGGGCGCCGCGCTCCGGCTGCAACTGGCCATCCCGAAACTCTTCAACGCCGAGCACCGCCTCAACCCGCTCAAGGTGTTCGCCTCGAGGCGCTTCGGCGGCGGCGGCGAGGAACCCGCCGCCCCGGCCCCCTCGCCCCGGCTGTTCGCCCCCTACTTCGACGCCATCGACGGCACCGCCTGCGTGCCCGCCGGCATCACCCCGGCGGAACTGGCGGCCCTGGCCGCCCCCGCGGGATTCCGCTTCCCGCTCCTGGTGGACGACGCCGCCCCCCTGGCCTCGCAGGTCGCCTCCACCACCCACGCCCCCGCCTCGTCGCGCTTCGGCGCCCTGTGCGACAACATCATCGGCATGAACTGGCGGCTCCCCACGGGCGAGACCATCCGCGCGGGCGAGCGGGTCGCCAAGTCCACCACCGGCTACGACCTGCCGCGCTTCCTGCTCCATTCCCAGGGCGACTACGGCGAACCGGCCGACTTCGTCATCAGGCTCAGGCCCCACACCGGCCTCGACGGGCACTTCCTGATGCGGGGCCCGGAATCCGCCGCGGCCGCCGCCTGCGCCAGCCTGCAGTCCTCATGCTGGGTCGACTGGTTCGACTCGCTCGACTACCTGCCCGGACCCGACGGCCGGGCCACCCTGCGCGCCGCGGTGAACTGCCCGCCGGCGGAGTGGCCGGTGTTCGAGCGCCGCGTGGCGTCGCTCGCCGGCCGATTCGGCCTCGGCCTCGAGGCGCGCCGCGGCGAGGCGGCGCCAAGGGGCGGCTGCCCCGACATCTCGTTCAAGACCACGCCCGACCGCGCGTTCGGCCTGGCCGGGGCCGTCGCCCGCGAACCGGGAGCCCGGGCCATGGCCGTCGCCTTCTGCGGCGTGGTTCACGCCTGGCTGGACGGGCCGGCGGAATCGAGGGTCGCGCTCGCCGCGGCCATCATCGCCCGGCATCACGACGACACGGGCGACCTCGGCGCCGACTGGACCTCGCGCCTGGTTCCCCGCCCGCCGGCCCGGGGCGCCGAGGCGGCCTGGTGCGCCCAACTCGCGGCGGAGTTTTCCCGATGAACCCTTCACTGCCGCGGGCCGACCAGCCCGGCGAACGCGACATCCTCTCAAGCTGCGTGCACTGCGGGCTCTGCCTGGAGGTATGCCCCACCTACCAGATCTCCGGTGACGAGAACAACTCGCCCCGCGGCCGGTTGCGGCTCTGGCGCGAGGAGGCCGACGGCCGGCTTCCCCCCGACCCCTGGACGGCGCGCTACACCGAGGACTGCGTCGGCTGCCTCGCCTGCGAGACCGCCTGCCCCGCCAATGTGCCCTACGGCCGCATCCTCGAGGAGACCCGCCACGCCCACGCCGAACGGGGCCGCTCGTCGGTTTCGCTGCCGCTGCGCCTGGCCGCCGCGCTGGCCAGCAGGCCCGCCCTGTTCGGCCTGCTGGCCGCGCCCCTGCGCTGGCTCAGGCGGCTGGGGCTTTCCCCCTCGCCGATGCTCTTTCCCGGCAAGCCCGCCCTGGCCGAATCCACGGCCGACTACGCCGAGCGGATCAACCGTCAGCTCAACCCCACAGGCCCGCGCGTGGCGCTGCTTGTCGGTTGCCTCATGGAGGCGGTTTTCCGCGAGATCAACTTCGCCACCGTGCGGGTGCTGGCCCGCAACAATGTGCGCGTCGAGGTGCCCCGCGGACAGGGTTGCTGCGGCGCCATGCGCGAGCACCTCGGCCTGCCCGGCGTGGAGGACCTGCGACGGGCCGCCCGCGGGGCGTTCGCCGCCAAGGGCTACGACGCCGTGGTCGCCAACTCGTCTGGCTGCGGCTTCGCGCTGGGCAAGGCGCTCGCCGGGGAAGGCCCGCCCGTTCGCGATGTGCTCGACTTCCTGGGAACCCTGCCGCTCCGGCCGGCGAAACGGAAAGCCGGCGGGGCGCGTGTGCATGTCGATCTCCCGTGCCACCTCGTCCATGGCCAGAAGGTGCCGGGGATCCCCAAGGCGGTGCTCGACGCCACCGGCCTGCCCTGGGAACTGGCGCCCATGGCGCGCGACTGCTGCGGCTCCGGCGGCGTGTACAACCTGCAGAAGCCGGCAAACGCCCGGGAGATCCTCGCCCGCAAGTCGGCGTTCCTGGAAAGCGCCAAGGGCGACCCGGTGATTTTGGCCACCAGCAACCATGTCTGCATGATGCAGTGGAACACGGCCCGCTCGCAGGGGCTGGTGAAGCGCCCTTACCGGGTGAGCCATGTCATCCAGTTGCTCGACGAGGCGGACGCCGGCGGGGACTGAGCCGCGCCGGCGCGCCGGCGCTCATTTCTTGAGGTCGAAGTTCAGGGAATTCGACCCTGTAACGGGAACATCCGCCGACAGCGA
>JAGWVO010000241.1 GCA_018970845.1 Planctomycetota bacterium | reverse complement strand
GTCCGCCGAATCCGCCACCACCCCGGCCGAATCCGCCCCGGTCGCCGCCAAATCCGCCCCGGTCGCCGCCAAATCCGCCCCGGTCGCCGCCCGGTTGGGGGAACTGGGCCAGCGCCATTCCGGAGATCAGGGCCGCCAAGACCGCCACACCCATCTGGCTGCGCATGGAATTTCCTCCGTGATTCACCATCCTCTTTTATTGCCCCCAAATCATGAAAAAATGAGGAGTCTTTGAAAAAACATTCCCGATTCAATCGTTATCCGGCCGTTCCGCCACTACCCGCGACCGCTCCAACCGCCACAATGATCGGCAAGGATGGAGCCTTGCATGAACAACCGATGGATCGTGTTTTTGGCACTCGGGACGGCGGGCCTGGCCGGACTGGGTTGGTTTGCTTGGCAACAGTCGCGTAACCGCGACGAGTTTTCCGAGGAACTTCTGGTTGAGGCCCTCGAATCCAAGGTCTCATCGGGCCCCGTCGGCCTTGAAATACCCGGTGACTGGCCCCAGTGGCGCGGCCCCACGCGCGAGGGAAAACCCGCCCCGGCCGTCGCCGGCGGCCTGGTGGATTCCTTCCCTGGCGCCCTGGCCTGGGAACATTCCCCCGGGGAGGGATATTCCTCCCCCGTGGTCGCTGGAAACCGCGTCTACATGATGGGCAGGCGCGAACCCGACGAGACCCTCTGCTGCCTTGAACTGGCCACGGGCAAAACCGTGTGGGAACAGTCGTGGCCGACCCCCTTCAAGTGCGATTTCGGAAACGGGCCGCGCGCGACTCCCGTGCTGGCCAACGGCAAGGTGGTCTCGATTGGCATCGCCGGCGACCTCAGGGTGGTGAACGCCGACGATGGAAAACCGGCGTGGTCGGTTCGTTTCGCGGACGGCCTGGCCCGCGCCGCCCCGCAGTGGGGCTATTCCGGTTCGCCATTGGTGCTGGGCGACCTGGTGATCGCGCAGGCAGGGGCTCCCGCCGGACTCGTGGCCTGGGACCTGGCCACGGGTCGCGAGGCGTGGAGGGCCGCGGGGCTGGATTCCGATCCCGCCGGGTATAGTTCCCCCGTCGCCGCCGCCTTCCCCGGCGGCGCGCAAATCGTCGCCCTGTCGGCCAGGCGGGTCGCGGGCATCCATCCCACAAGCGGTTCACTGCTCTGGGAATTTCCCTGGGAGACCGATTTCGAGGTGAATGCCGCCACGCCGCTGGTTTGGACCGGCGGCGAGGAACATCCCGGGATCCGTTATGTCTTCATCACCTCCGGCTACGGCAAGGGTTGCGCGCTCATCCGCGTCTCGGAAAGCGGGGGCTCATTCGAGGCGCGGCAGGTCTACCATGTGCGCGGCCTGCGAAGCCATTTCGGCACCCCCGTCCGCGTGGGGGATCATGTCTACGGATTCGACGAGCAGATGCTGGTCTGCCTCGACTGGCGAACCGGCAAGGTCGCCTGGAAGCACAGGGGCTACGCCAAGGGGACTCTTGTCGCCCTTGAGGGCCACTTGGCCGTGCTGGGCGAAAAGGGAACCCTGGCCCTGCTGAAGGCGACGCCGGAGGGCCCCGTCGAGGTGGCCAGGCACGAACCGTTCGGCGAGGCGGGTCCGCGCAACGGACGATGCTGGACCGGCCCTGTGCCGGCCCGGGGCATGATGTTCGTTCGGGACGAATCGCGGTTGCTGGCGCTCAAGGGAGGCGCGTCGGTGGAACCGCCGGGTGCGAGGCGGTGACCACCTTGGCGTTTGGTTCCGGGTTCCCAGGCCCGAAACCTCCGGCGGGATGGACGGCAGACACCAGGGTTATGTTCCCGCGGCCTTACGCTGGAAATCCCAATTGCCGACTCACCACCACCGGATCGAGGAAACCACTGGCCCCGAGCAGGGGACCGAAACGCCGGGACTTGAAATGCACCCCCCGCGCCTTTCGGGTTTCCGCCACGAGCCTTCCGGCCCATGACCTTGGCATTATGTCGGAACATCGCGCACCCGCCACCGCGGTGATGGGGGAAAACCTGACGATGGCCCGCGGCCGTGCGGACGCTGCCTGGGCGGATAGCTTCGGGAAACAGACATGACCCCGATGTTTGCCGGGTTGCTCGAGGGTTGGGCGGCCGAAACACCCGATGCCCCCGTGTGGCTTGCCGGGCATCGGATTTGGCGGGCTCGGCAAGTTGCGCAGCATGCGCGCCAGCTGGCAACCAGACTGATCCATCACGGCCTGAAACCCGGGGAACCCGTCTCCCTTCACCTGACTCCCGAGGCTTGCTGGCCCGCCATCGTCGCCGGAGTCTGGATGGCCGGGGGGATCATCGTTCCGGTCGATCCCGCGGCAAGCGATGCCCGGCGCATTAGCGCCTTGGCGGGGTCGCGCCTGCGGATCCATTCAGCCGCTTGCCGGAATGGCGTGCGCATCCTGGGATCGCCTTTGTCGACAAAAAGGAGCCGGGTTTCTTTCCCGGGGGTGGCACCCGGGGCCGTCGCCGCGCTGATGGCCACATCGGGTTCAACCGGCGAACCCCGCCTCGTGGCGCTCACCCATGGGAACCTGCTGCACACCGCCGGCGTCCGGGCCGCCCTGGCTGGCCATCGACCTGGAGACCGCGTCCTGAGCTGGTTGCCGCTGCACCACGCCTACGCCTTCAATGCCGACCTCTTGAAATCGGTCATCGCGCGGGTGCCGGTGCGCCGGGTCGCTCCCGCGCGGATCCTCAAGGCCCTCTCCCGGTTCCACCCCACGCACCTTCACGCGGTGCCGAGGCTTTATGAAAAGATCCGCGAAAAGGCCCTCGCGGGCGTCCCCCTCGAAAGGCTGACGGGCCGCCGCCTGCGCTGGGCGGGCTGCGGGGGCGCGCCCCTTCCCGCGTGGCTGGCCGGATGGTTCGCGAGCCGGGGCCTGCCGCTGCTGGAAGGCTACGGCCTCACGGAAGCCTCGCCGCTTGTCAGCCTCAACACGCCCCGGGCGCATCGCATCGGGACCGCGGGCCCCGTTGTGCCCGGCACGGAAGTCCGCGTCGCCGGGGATGGCGAGATCCTCGTCAAGGGCCCGGGCGTGATGCACGGCTACTGGAACGATCCCAAGGCAACCGACGAAGCGCTTGAGAATGGGTGGCTGCGCACGGGCGACCTGGGCCGGATCGAGGATGGATTCCTCGTGGTCGATGGCCGGAAGAAAGACCTGCTGGCACTTTCCACCGGACGCAAGGTGCCTCCCTTGCCCGCGGAAATGGCGGCGATGGCCATTCCGTGGGTGAGGCGCGCCGTTTTGTGCGGACACGGCATGCCCTACCCCGTGCTGCTGGCCTGGCGCGACGGCGCGGCCGGGTCGGAGCAGGAAATCATGCTGGCCATGGAGCGGGTTGACGGGCGCTTCCGGCCCGGGAAGGTTGTTTTCGCCGACCGCCCCCTATCGGCGGAACGCGGCGAACTCACCGAACTGGGCAAGCTCAGAAGGAGCGTCATCGAGGCTCATTGGATGGAGGCGCTTTGGCCCCGGGTGCCATGAGCAGTTCGAGGCCTGCCTCGGCTTCCGACTCGACGGCGTGGCCCCGCCATTTCGATGTGGCCTTGAAGCGCAGGGTGCCCCCCGACTTCACCTGGGGCGAAACCACCAGCGGCACCTCGAACGCCTCCGATCCGGGCGGCACGGAAACCTCCGTCCCGCTGATCCCCGGCGGGCCATCCGCAAGGCTGACCACGACGGGGCCTTCGATCCCCTTGCTTCGCGTCAGCCTCAGGACAACCTTCAACGGCTGTCCCGGCACGGCGGCGACCTCGGCCGCTGGCGCCGTGAGCTTCATCAGGGCGCCCTCGATCGACATGGTGATCTGCCCCTCGACGGGAGCCAGGACCCACCTGGGCGCCCCGGAGGCGTCGGGAACCCGGGCCATGGCAACAAGTCCGATCCGGGATGTCTTGCTTGTCTCGAGGCCCTCGGGAAGGAAGACGGGGTAGTCGACGCGGGCGACGCCCGGGGCGACGGGCACGGCCGGGCCGCGGATTCCCTGCCTGTGGCGCTGCTGGGTGCCGGCCATGTCGAGGACCAGTTCGCCCGTGAATCCCTCGTTGCGCTCCAGGGAGATTTCCGCGAGGTGCGTCGCGCCTCGGTGAACACGGCGCCCGCCGTCGGCCTCCACGACGCGTCCCTTGAACGGCGGCGGCACGACGACGCAGCAGAGGGTGAACGGGGCGCCGTTCTCGGGCAAGGCCGCGCCGCCAAGCCCCGAGGGGGGAGCGGCGCCGGCCACCGTGACCTTGCCGCCGCCGGATTCGCCCGTGCCGCTGACGCGCAGCAGGGCGTGCGTGGCCGGCGCCGACTTGCCCGCGGTCGCCTTCACCTTGAGGCTTTCGGCATTAGCGGGAATCTCCAACGGGCCGGAGAAGGTAATCGACGCGGGGGCGCCCGCAAACTCGAGGCGGATCGGGCCGGCGAATCCACCCGTTCGGATCGCCTTCACCTCGAGCGTGGCTTCGCCTCCCGCGGGCAACTGGATCGCCTGCGGAATCTCCAGCCTGAAACCCGGCCGAGGTTTCGTGACCTCCAGCCGGAATGGAACCTTCCGCGACGACGACAACGGCGAGTGATCCCCGACGATCAGGACAAGGTCGCCCGAATCCTTGGGCAGGTACGGCATCCTCGGGTCGGTGCCCCCGCCGTGGTCGTCACCCTTGCCGACGACGACTCCCTTGTCGTTCACCAGGCGCAGGTACAAGTCGGCGGAAAGTCCATCGGCGGCACGGGCGACGGCCACCATTTCCTCCCCCTTGACGCAGCGCACCTGGTAACGGGCCTCACGGCGATCCGGTCCAAGGCATCCAGGCAAGTCGACGGGCCCGGTGATCAACCCGGGTTCGGCATGGGCCGCCTCCACCGGCGCGTTATCGGAGACATGCCTGATCCGCGCCATGTAAACCATCGACCTGTAGCCCTTGTAATCGATGTCGCGGATCGACAATTCCAACGGCTTTCCGGCCTCGGCGCGAAAGCGAAGCGACGCCTCCCTGCCGGCGGTGTCCGCGGCCTCGGCGAGCACGGCGCCCGCAGCGTCCCGCACCTCGATGACCGCGTTGAGGTCAGAACCAAGCCTGCGGGCCAGGATGTCCACCGAAACGGTTCCCGACCGGGCGGGAACGAACCGGTGGCGGTCCACCTCGCCGATGAGCCCCAGTCGCCCCGAGATGGTCACCGGCAGGGTTCCGGCATCCGTGACCGCCCCGCGGGAGGCGTCTTCCAGCACCTGCCTCGCGGAGTCCACCCAGAAGGTTCCGGCGCCCTTGGAACCGCAGGCGTTCACCACCCGCCAGCGGACCGGGCCCTCCGCCATGCCGGCAGGCAGGGAAATGCGCGCCTCCATTTCGCGGGGGAGCGGAGGGTCGTTGAGGAAACTGCGGATTCCCTGCCAGTAAGGGGGCTCGGGAAGAAGCACGGGGCCCGGCGCGCCAAGCGCCTCGATTTTCACCCCCGGCGCCTCCGATAGCAGCGAGACATCGGGCGTCCAATCGGATCCGGCCAGGCGCGCGCGGATGGCGGTTCCGGGGTTTCCGCCGGGAGGAAAGCAGTACCCGGCTTCGGGAGGCTTCTGGCCGAGGATGGCCGGCAACACGAGCAGGGGAATCACGACGGTGGCGATGCTTGTCATGGCGGCGACTTCATCCGGCCAGCAGTTTCTCGACCACCCGGCCGCCGCTGACAATGGGCACCGGCCTTCCCAGCGGGGTCAGGTACACCTTGTCCGAGTCGACTCCCATCAGGTGGAAAATCGTGCGCAGCAGGTCGGAGATTCCCACCGGGTCGCTCGTGGGGTATGAGCAGGTCTTGTCCGTCGCCCCGACCACCCTGCCCGGAGGAATCCCGCCGCCGGCCAGCAGCACGCTCTGGGTCATCGACCAATGGTCGCGTCCCGCCTGCTTGTTGATGCGGGGGGTCCGGCCCATCTCGCCCATCATCACCACGAGGGTCTCGGAAAG
>JAGWVO010000240.1 GCA_018970845.1 Planctomycetota bacterium | reverse complement strand
CACCCAGCCAAAGGCCAGCATCAGGATTCGTCGTGGAGTCCACACCTTCCGTCAGTCCCCCCCGCCCGGCCAGTTGCCCTGCACCCTCATCACCAGTTCGACCAGTTCCCGCGCGGCACCCCTTCCAGCGCCATGCCTGAGAACCACGGAGGCGGCTTTCCTGGCGTCGGGGCATCCATCCGCCGGCGCCGCGCCCAAGCCGGCGGCGGCCAATAGCGGCACATCGGGCAAGTCATCACCCAGCACGGCCGCCTGTCCGCTCGCGATATCCATGCTCTTAAGCGTCTCCAGCCACGCCGGCAGCTTGTTTTCCGCGCCTTGCACCAGCGCGTCGGCACCCAGTTCCCGCGCCCGCTTTTCCACGACGGCACCCCGCCGGCCCGTCACCACCGCCAGCTTCCCGCCCGCCTTCTTCCAGCGCTTGATCGCCCAGCCGTCCCGCACAAAAAATTCCTTGATTTCAAGCCCGGGATTTCCCTCCGCCGCGGCGTAAGTGATGCCCCCGGCCGTGAGGCTCCCATCGACATCAAGAACCAGGAGACGAATCTCCCGGCAACGCTCCGCCAATGAAGGCATAAGATCACCCCAACCCCATCCGGCCCGGCGACGATAGCGACGGAGCGAATGGAATCAAGGGCAATGATGGAGCGCCGGTCATTTGGGGTGTTTTGAAATAATGGGCGATTTGGGAAGTCAGGCTTGGCCCATGAGCGACGATGCCTTGTTCAATGATCAATCGCTGGAAAGGCTGCCATGCCCGGTATGCAGCCGTTGGACCGACCGGCTGAAACAGTTCCGCCTCATTCGCTGGCTGATTTTTCTAGGTCACTTTCATTGGCACGCCGTGGAATATGTCAGGGCCTGTCCCTCATGCATGCGCCGGCGCATCTGGTACAGGTGCCTCCTCAACATTCCCACGGCGCACATCATCTGGCCGCTAGTCATTTTTCCGGTTGCCCTCTTCAACACCGTGCGGGCAGGCATGCCCGGCCACACCCCCGACATCCTTCGCGGCATCACTCCCGACCAGTTGGCCGACAATGAAAACAAGAAAAGTGAGGCATCCTGGGGGCGCATCATGGCGGTCACGGGTGTGCTGACCTGCTGGTTGCCATTGATCGGCCCGGTTTTTGCCGCCTGGGCCTGGTTCCTGAACCGCAACGAACCTGATTGGCGTCGTCCCGCGTCTGGCTACGCGCTCATCATCGCGGTGCTCATTCACATGCTCATCGGCGGCATGCTGCTGGTGGAAGCGATCGGCAAAATGTGAAGGGGAGGGTTTTGGCCCTCCCCCTCATCAAATAACACGGCGGGCAATGCCGCTTACTTCTTTTCAAGAATCCAGATGTTGCGAAAACGGACAGGGTCGCCGTGGTTCTGCAACTGGATCGGGCCAGGCCCGGGCGATTCCTTGCCCTCTCCACCGGGAGTGGCCTTCGGCAACACGAGCTTGTCGTGAATCGGCACCCCGTTGTGCTTGACCGTAAGGACAGCGTCGGCGGTTTTCTTGCCGTCGGGTCCGAACTTCGCGGCGGTGAACTCAATGTCGTAGGTCTGCCAAGAAAGGGGTGGCAGGCACATGTTCACCTTCGGCTTGGCGATCTGATAGATGCCGCCGCATTCGTTGTTCTCGCCCGAAAGGCCGAAACTGTCGAGGACCTGAAGCTCATAGCGGTTTTGCAGGTAGACTCCCGAATTGCCCCGGCCCTGTCCACGCGAATTGGGCATGAACGGAGTCTGGAATTCAATGTGCAGGGTGAAGTCGCCAAACTTCGCCTTGGACAAGACTCCCACCTGCAAGGTCTTCTCCGCGTCGAGCTTTCCGTTGTTCCAGGCATCCGCACTGGAACCGTCAAACAAAACGACGGCGCCTTCAGGCGCTTTCAAACCAATCGTGGGGCTCTTGCGCTCGACCCTCTTCAGGGCGACCTTCTCGCCCTTGGCGGTGGTGCCGGAAATCTCCGAACCCTTGATCGCCAAGGTCGAGCCGCCCCCTTCGAGCTTGGTTGAGTCTCCCTTGAGCTTGACCTTGTCGGTGCCGTTCCAGCCGGCCCCGGGAAGGCCTCCGGGGTAAACCTGGGCCTCAAAGGCTCCATTCCCCTGCGCGATGACATGGGCTCCGGCCTTGAGGTCACCCCATGTTCCTTCGTATTCGCCTTGGATGGCGAAATCGGGGCCGGCCTCCGCCGCGCTGGTGTGCGCCACCCGCGCCGGCTTCGCGTCCTTCTTGGGAGCCGCGTCCTTCTTTTCCTGGCCTTGGCCGGCCTGGGCGATAAGGGCGCCCATCAGCCCCATCATCAACACTCGTTTCATGTTTTATCTCTCCTCGGGGAACAGATGATGGTGTAACCGATTCCTGGCTGGCTCGCCAGTTGCCTAGAACAATGATGTGAACTTTTCATCGCTAAGGATGGCCGCCCATGCGTGAACCCGGGTCGCTTTTGGTGCTGCTGGGCCGACATTGGCGGGATTGGCGGCTGGCGATGGCGGTGTTCACGCTCATCCTGGTGGCGTTCGGCCTCCTGTGGGGCAGCATCATCAAGAGGTCGCTCGAGCAATTGTCGCCATTTTTCAGGCTGCTGGCTGGCCAAAGCGGACTGGGCCTGACCGACCTGGAAGGCATGGTCTTCGACGGCCCGGGCAAAATGGTTCGCACACTGATCGGGGGAGACAGGGTCACCCTCGACAAGGCGATGGACATCCTCAGCATTCTCCTCGTGCATCCGCTGACCCAGGTCCTAGTGGCCCTGTGGGCGGCCGGAAGGGGTGCCACGGCCTTGGCCGGTGAACTGGAAAGGGGCACCCTGGAGCTGCTGCTCAGCCAGCCCGTCTCGCGTCCTAAGGTGGCCGCTTCCCATGCCGTTTTCGACTTGGCCTCATGGTGCGTGATCTCCGTGGCGTTCACCTCGGCCGCGTGCGCCGGAGCCTGGTGGATCAGTCCGCTCAAGGAAAGGCCGCTGCCGCCCCAAATCCAATCGAAACTGGATCAGGCCAAGTGGTGGAACTGGTCGCCGGCCTCGCTTTTCCGCCAATCTCCCGTACCCAAGGAAGACTCCCAAAGGTTGAAAATCGAGCCGGAGCGCTTCCTCCTCGCCGCCCCCTCGGTTGCCGCCTTGGGCTGGTCGGTTTCAGGGATGGCCTTCGCGATCTCGGCATACGGGCGGTCGCGCATGGGAGTGCTGGGGATCGTGACGCTCATCGTCACGATCATGTTCCTTGTCAATTTGCTGGGGCAATTATGGGAACCGCTGATCTTCCTGCGGCCCCTATGCGTCTTTTACTACTACTTGCCGCAGGAAGCGATGCTTGGCGGCAGCGGTCTTGTCGATCTGGCCGAATGGTTTGGGCCCCAAAGGCTGGCCGTACCGGGTTTCTATATCCTGGTTGCCTTCGGGATGGCCGGTTACCTGATTGGGGGAGCCAGGTTTTCCACCCGTGACTTGCCAGCGCCACTTTAACCACCAATCCATTCAAGCCGTCGCCCACAAAATCCGAATAAGGGGAAAACCCCGCGTAGCTTCACCGGTGACCCATGTCCCGACCCACCCTCGTTGTCCCTTGCTACAACGAGGCCCGACGATTGCCTGTGATCGAATTCATCCGATCAATGACCCAACCCGAAGGTCCCCGGTTGCTTTTCGTGAACGACGGCAGCCGCGACGAAACATCCTCCTTGCTCGATGAACTGGCGTCACGGAACCCGGCCCGCACCAGCATCCTCAACCTTGCCGCCAACCGGGGCAAGGCGGAGGCCGTGCGACAAGGGATGCTTGAGGCGTTCGCCGCGGGAGCCACGGTCGCGGGCTTTTGGGATGCCGACCTGGCGACGCCGCTGGATGAGCTTCCCAGGTTCGAGGAGGCGCTGGTTCGCCGGCCGGAACTCGAGATGGTCATCGGATCGCGGATATCCCTGCTGGGCAACCGCATCCAGAGGGATCCGTTGCGCCACGGCCTGGGGCGGGTGGTTGCCGGGAGCATCGGCTGGACGCTCGGCCTTCAAGTCCACGACACCCAGTGCGGAGCCAAGTTGTTCCGCGCCACACCGACCATCAAATCCGTCTTCAGCGTGCCGTTCATCACGCGCTGGCTGTTCGATGTCGAGATCCTGGCAAGGATCATTTCACTGAACAGGGCGGGAAAGGCCGGCAGGCCGGAAGCCATCGCTCTCGAGTTGCCTCTTGGCCGCTGGGATCATGTCGGGGGCAGCAAGGTGAAGCCCACCGATTTTTTCAGGGCCTTTCACGACCTGACCCGCATCTGGCGGGCCACGCTCGCCCCGGGTGCCGCGTTCATGCCGGCGGAGGGCGCGCAAGCCGCCCCCGACGCCGTGGCGGCCTAGGCCATGAACCGGTGGATAAACGGCAGCCTCCCGTTCTGGGCCTGGCTGATCGCGCGAACCCTTGGCTGGACCGCGGCGGCCTCAATCCGCTACCAGAATCCACCCGTCGATGTCGTCGAGATGCTGGCATGGGGATCCCGCTGGGAATGGGGGTACTACAAGCACCCTCCCCTGCCGGCATGGTGCGCCGAAATGGCCGCATGGGCCTCGGGCGGTTGGCTGCCCGCCGTTTACCTGACAAGCTACCTGTTTTTGGCCGCGGGTATCTGGGCCGCATGGCGTCTGGCGAGGGAACTGTTGGGTCCCGATCGCGCCATCCTGGCCGTTCTGCCGCTGGAGGCGACCTGCTTCTTCACCTGGATGGGCGGAGAACTGAACCACAACACCGCGCTCACTGGCCTCTGGGCCCTTGGAATCTGGTCCCTGTGGATGGCGTTGGCCAAAAACGCATGGCCAATGTGGATGGCCTATGGAGCCATTGTTGGCCTTGGCATGCTGTGCAAGTACAACATGGCCCTGCTCCTCGCCTGGCAAGCGCTCGCACTGCTGGCGCTTCCCGAGGGCAGGCGGGCGCTGGCCACGCCCAAGCCATGGGTGGCCTGGCTGGGGGGCCTGCTGCTCTTTTCGCCTCACCTCGCTTGGCTGGCCGGCCACGATTGGATCACGCTCCAATACTTGGCGGCCCGCGGCGGCACCCGCGGCGGGCTCGCCGCCGGCGCCATGGGACTGCTCGGGTTCCTTGCCGAGCAATCGTGGATGGCCTGGGGATTGTTCATTCCCCTGTTTGCGTTGATGGGCGGACGATCTCGGCCCGCCGGCACCAAGCCCGAACTGGCCAGGTACCTCGCCATCACGACGATCGGCCCCCTGGCCACCATCCTGCTGATGGTGCTGCTGGGCAAAAAGGTGATCGGCTTCTGGTGTTATCCTTGCTACACATTCGCGGGCCTGGTGGCCTTGGCGTATTTCGGGTTCCGGGACAAGCCCGAAGCGATCAGGAACTCCCTTGCCTTGAGCGGAATCATCCTCGCCGGGTTGATGGGATTGATGGTGCTGGGCGACGGGGTATTGCTGGCCCGCGAGGGCAAGGAAGTCCGTTCCCGTTTTCCCGGCAGGAATCTTGCTGAAACCGCGGTGGACATCTGGAAGGAACAGACCGGTTTGGACCGCATACCCATCGTTGCCGGAGAGCACTGGGTGGCGGACAACATCGCCTGGTTCGCACCCGGCAGGCCGATGGTATTCGTGGGTGAAAACCCGTCCCTGCCCCTGCCGGTGCCGCGGTTCAACCCTTGGACCAGCGACGAGCAATTCATGGGGTCCGGCGGAGTTTTCGCCTGGGAGGTGGCCAAGGGTGGCGATCAGGTGGAAATGCAACTCAGGCGGCGATACCCACGCATCGCCGTAACGCGCAGGGTGGCGCTGCCGCAGTTGGGGTCCGCCAGGGATATTATTTTCGGCCTGGCGGTGCTTCCTCCGAAAGTCAGCGAACCTTGATGAGTTCGACTTCGAAATACAGGTCGCTGCCGGGTGGGATGCTGCGACCGGCGCCCCGCTCGCCGTAACCCAGCTTGCTGGGAATGAAAAGCAGGCGCTTTCCGCCTTCCTTCATGCCGGCGACGCCTTCGTCCCAGCC